>CANBTO010000134.1 GCA_947372405.1 Verrucomicrobiaceae bacterium | reverse complement strand
ACATCGCCTTCACATGCAGCGTGATGTTCTGTGCTCTTCCGGTCCTTGGATCGGTAGCGGTCAACGTGTGCGTGCCTTTGGTTAGATGGATGACGGGCTCGGGCGCTGCCGGATCGATCATCAGGGTGGGGGATGACCAGCGGGCGGTGCCCGGCAGGTTGGTGACGGGGCGGAGCTTGTCCGAGCCCGAGGGGATCTCCGGGTCTAACAAAAACGTGGTTCCATCCGCAGGCGTGATGATCCGCAACGGCTCGATCATCGCGGGCGCGGGATCGAGCGCGAGTTCCCCGCCACGGAGATTGTGGCGGCTGTTGAACCAGCTCGCATAGGTCGGATCGAGCAGGGCCTTGCCAGCGGCGTCATAATCGCCGGCGGATGCGACCATGGGTGTTAGTCCCGCCGGCACGATGTCCTTGCGGAGATGCGGGTTTTGTGGATCCGATGGAACGAGCTTTCCGTTCCGGCAGTCAATGGTGACGTCCACCAGATTGACGGGCCGCGCGAACCATGTGGGAACATGATCGCGGTGGAGGCGCAGCATGGCGCGGTGGAAGATCGGCCCCGCTCCCGAAACACCCGAGATTCCCTTCATCGGCTGGTTCTCGAAGTTCCCGGCCCAGACGCCGACGGTGAACTCGGGTGTGAAACCCAGACACCAGTTGTCCCGGAAGTCGGAAGAGGTGCCGGTTTTCACCGCGCAGCGGAACGGCAGATCGAGCGGACCGCCGGGAGTGAAGGCTGGCGCGCGCGCGGCGGGATCTGATAGAATGTCGGCGACGAGGTATAGAGAGGCTTCCGAAAACGGCAAACGGAACGAGGGAGGGGGAGCTTCCGCAGGAAACAGAACAGGCGGCTGGTGGCGTCCACAGCGGGCGATGGTGGCGTAGGAGTTGGCGAGTTCCAACAACCTGACGGGAGCATTGCCGATGGTGAGACCGAGACCGAACGAGGAGGCGTCACTGCCAAGAGTGGTCAGGCCAAGAGTTGTTAGAAGTTCGTGCAGCGGAGCGGGTCCGCCGAGCGCGTTTAGCTCGCGCATGGCGGGGATGTTGAGAGAGCAGGCAAGGGCGGTGCGCAGTGTGACCGGACCGCGGTAGGCGTGGTCGTAGTTTTCCGGAAGATCGAGCCCCTGCGGCGTGCGGAAGGGCGAGGGGATGTCCGCCAGTATGGACACTGGCGTGCGGTGGTTCCGCTCCATTGCTAACAGATAGGTGAACGGCTTGAGGGTGGAGCCGGGCGAACGGGGAACCAGCGCGCCGTTGAGCTGGCCGCCGCGCGGGTCCTTCCAGTCCGACGAGGAAACCAGCGCGAGGATCTCGCCTGTCAGGTTGTGGATGACGACCACCGCCGCGTGGCGCAGATTCGCCTCCCGCAGCTTCGAGGTTTCCTCACGGACGATGGCTTCGATGTCGAGTTGAAGCGGAAGATCGATCGTGCTGCGGATTTCTTCATTCACCGCCGGAGGGCTCAGTGAGGCAAGCCACGGCGCTGGCTGCGTTTCGCGCAGCGGACGAAGTCCCAATGGCTCGGCAAGAGCGGCCGCGATGCGATCGTGTGAGGTTTTCCCGATGAGGGAAAGGCGGTTCAAAACGATGTTCCTGCGCGCGATGGCCTGCTCTGGATGCCGCAGCGGATTGAGCCGCGAGGGTGCCTGGGGAATGCCGGCCAGCAGGGCGCACTCGGCGAGCGAGATGTCGGCCAGCGGCTTCTGGAAATAAAACCGGGCCGCCTCCGCCGCGCCGAGCCGCAGGTTGCCGTATTCGAGGCGGTTCAGATAGGCTGTTAGAATCCGCTGCTTGTCCCATTCGCGTTCAAGTCGCCGTGCGGCCATGACTTCGTAAAGCTTAGTGAAGGGCGTGCGCTTCGCTGGAGGGGATGAGATCTTGATGAGCTGCTGGGTGATGGTGGATGCGCCGGAAACAACACGCCGTTTCAGGAGCAGATCCACAGCCGCCCGTCCGGTGGCGAGGTAATCGACTCCGCTGTGTTCGGGGAACCGCTTGTCTTCCGCGGCAAGCGTGCAGTCGATGAGGTCCTGCGGCAGGGCATCCGCAGGGACCGGATCGGAGTGCGAGGCGTCCGGCAGGGCCAGGTGGGTGACCGGTGTGCCGTGGCGGTCCAGAATGACAGGGGAGCCCTGCGGGTTTTCCAATAAACCCGGTGGCAGGGAAATACAGAACGGCGCAAGAAACCACGCTGCCGCCGCAAGGATGACAGCAGCAAGGCAGCAGAGGAGCCGCCGCCGTTTGTCTGGAATACGGAGTTTCAGATGGCTGGAATCTGCCACATCCCGTTCCGCAAAGAAGCCGAAACTTTCACGGCGCGCATTCACCGGATGGTGAATTTTCACACCCGCCTTGCCATGAGGATCGTGTCGCGTATGGTCGCCGCCGTCCCGCATGACGCCATTTCTGAAAAAAATCCTCGGAATGAACTGGGTGCTCGTCCTGGTGATGTACGGGCTCCTGATCTTCGGCGTTTTCATGATCGAGAGCGCCGCCCGCCACCTGCCGGTATCCAAGGAAGTGCTCAACCAGTTCGGAAGCGCTGGGGCCTACTACGCCTGGATGCAGAAACGCTGGATCCTCATCGGAAGCGTCGTCTATTTCGGCGCGGCGCTGGTGGACTACCGCTGGATCCGCTGGCTGGGCATCCCGTTTTATCTGGCGGGACTGGGAATGATGATCTGGGCCATGAAACAGGGCGATGCGGTGTATCGCCTGAACATCATGGGGCTTACCTTTCAGCCCGCTCAACTTGGGATCTCTTCCGGGATCCTCATGATCTCGTGGCTGGTGCAGGACTTGCCGAAACTCCACCGATGGTTCGCCGCTCCCATCATGCGCATCGCCGTGATCGGTGTGCTGGCAGCGGTGCCTTGCCTGATGGTTATGAAAATGGGCGACATGGGCTCCGGCATGGTCTGGATGCCCGTGTCTGTGGTCGCGCTGCTGATCGGCGGCGTTCCGTTCCGTTATCTTTCCTTCATGACCTTCATCGGTGTGGGCATGATCGCCCTGCTCTACTTCATCGCGTTGCCGCTGGTTTCCAAACGCGGACCGGAACGGATCGACGTCTGGCTCCGGATGATGCGCGGGCAGGAAGTCAACATCACCGCGGAGGGCTATGCGCCCCATAACATCGCGATGGCGGTGGGCAAGGCCGGTTGGAAAGGCGTGGGTTGGAAGGCTACCGCGGAACAGGGATCGCTTCATGCCAAAGCGTTCATCCCGAAGGATACCGCGCACAATGACTACATCTTCGCTGTCATTGCGGAGGAACTGGGTTTCCGCGGCAGCCTGCTGCTGCTCACCGCCTTCGCGCTGTTGCTGATCCAAGGGCTGTTCATCGCGTTTTACAGCCGCGATGTGTGCGGGAGGTTGATCGCAGCGCTGGTGGTCGCGATGTTTTTCGCCCACATCTACGAAAGCATCGGCATGTGCGTGCTGATCATGCCGATCACCGGAATCCCGCTGCCGCTGGTCAGTTATTCCGGCACCTTCGTGGTGATCTGCATGCTCATGCTCGGCTTGGTCCAGAGCGTCTGGATCCATCGGAACATCCGGCCGGAGCTGCAGATGAAACCCGCCGCGGACTGAACGATTCCTCCCGGATTCCGCGCTTTCAAGGCTTGCCCGGCACCCTGCCGGGGAGTACAGCCCGCCTCGTCATGGCCAAGAAACCAGTAGTTCTCATCATTCGCGACGGTTGGGGTGTGAACCCCGGAGGTAAGGCAACCGCCATCAAGGACGGTAACGCCACACTGCTCGCCAGCACGCCGTTTCACGACACGGTTTTCGAAAAATATCCCAAAGGCTTCCTCAGCGCCTCCGGACTCGATGTCGGGCTTCCTCCCGGCCAGATGGGCAATTCGGAAGTCGGCCACCTCAATCTCGGCGCGGGCCGCATTGTCTATCAGGACCTCACCCGCATCAACAAGGCCATCGAGGAAAACACGCTGACCACCAATCCCGTCTTCACGGAAATGCTGGCCAAGGCGAAATCCTCGCGCCTGCATTTCATCGGCTTGGTTTCCGACGGCGGCGTCCACAGCCATCAGGACCAGCTCATCGCCATGGTCAAGCTCGCCAAACAGGCGGGCGTCAATGACATCATGATCCACGCCATCACCGACGGCCGCGACACCTCTCCCACCGGCGGCGAGGCCTTCGTCGCCAAGGTCGAGGACGAGGCCGCCAAGTGCGGCGCGCGCATCGCCACCGTCATCGGCCGCTACTTCGCCATGGACCGCGACAAACGCTGGGACCGCGTCAAACTCGCGTGGGACGCCATCGTTCTCGGCAAAGGCGAGAAGCGCGACGTGCTCGCCAGCGAGGCCATCGCGGATTATTACCGTCTCGACAAGACCGATGAGTTCATGCCGCCCATGATCTTCGCGGAAGCGGATACCCAGCGTGTCAGGGATGGCGACGTCATCCTGTTCTTCAACTTCCGCGCCGACCGCGCCCGCGAAATCTCCGACGCCTTCCTCAAGGAGGACTTCAGCGGATTCGCCCGCACGGTCTTCCCAAAGACACAATATTATACTCTAACCGAATACGACGCGTCCTACACCTGCCCGGCCATCTTCGCTTCGGAAGACCTTGAACAAACGCTCGGCGAGGTCGTCGCTGCGGCCGGGAAAAACCAGATGCGCATCGCGGAAACTGAAAAATATCCACACGTCACCTATTTCTTCAACGGCGGCGTCGAGAAGGCGAACGAAGGCGAGGACCGCGTCATCATCCCGTCACCCAAGGACGTGCCGACTTATGATTTCAAACCCGAGATGAGCGCACCGCTGGTGACCGCCACCGTGGTGGAAAAACTCAAGGACTACGATCTCGTCATCCTCAACTTCGCCAACCCGGACATGGTCGGGCATACCGGCGTCGTCGAGGCCGCCGTCAAGGCCTGCGAGGTCATTGACGCCAGCGTCAAGGCGGTCGTCGAGGAAACTCTGCGACTTGGCGGCAAACTGCTGCTCACCGCGGATCACGGGAACTGCGAATACATGCGCAACCCCGACGGCTCGCCCAACACCGCGCACACTACCAACCTCGTGCATCTCATCTACGTCGCCGATGACGCGAATTCCTATCAGGTGAAGGACGGCATTTTAGCCGATGTCGCGCCCACCCTGCTCGACATGCTGGGCCTGCCCAAGCCTAAGGAAATGACCGGGGGCAGTTTGTTGGTGAGGAAATGAAATATAGCGGCGGTGTGCCACCCGCGTGGTGAAATGCCCATTGTGAAATCAAACCGCGCATGGTAACCAAATCCATGCGCGTGTTCATTTTGGTTTTGCTCTTCCTTCAAATGGCACACGCTGCTCCAAAGAAAGTCGCATTGTTCGTAGCCCTATGCGACAATGCCACCCAAGGGATCATTCCCGTTCCCGCGAAGATCGGCGATGGGAACAAACCGGAAGACAATCTCTACTGGGGCTGCACCGAAGGGTTTGCAGGATGTTTCAAATCCAGCAAGCAATGGAAGCTCATCAAAAGAGAAACGCTCGAAGACAAACGCATCTTCGAAAGGCTGACCTATTTGAACGAGTCCGCAGGCGTTCAAGTCACGGCCGAGGCTTGGCGAGGTTCCGAAATCCAAGCCTGCCTGACGGCTTTTGAAAGCAGCGTGGTGTCCGGGAATTCGGATCTTTGCGTTTACATCGGCCACAATGTCTTGATGGATGCCCAGGTTCCTCCAAATCCGGGCAAAGCGGTGAAGCCGGTGGATGCCATCGTGCTTTGCTGTGTGAGCGAGAGCTACTTCACGGAGCGTCTTACGAAGATCGGTGCGCGCCCCGTCCTGTTGACCACCCAGTTGATGTATCCCGGTTCATTCATCCTACGCGAAGCGCTGCCGGTCTGGGCGAAGGGCGGTTCACTTGAAGACATCCGCGGTGCGGCCTCCACCGCTTATGCCCGCAATCAGAACATTTCGGTGAAAGCGGCGAAAGGCGTCTTTGCCAAACTCCCATAACGGAGGCTGCTCTAACGGTCGCATGCCGCCAATCCCGTGCATCTCATCCACATTGCCGATGATGCGGATTTCTATCAGGTGAATGGCGACATCCTCGTTGAAGTGCTTCCCATCCAAGAAAGTGAAGGTCATGGTTCCTTATGCGCCCCCCTGCTTGAAAGCATTGGGACCAACGACTCCGCTATTGCCTTGCGATTAGCAGCAGCCTGAGGCCGTTGAGGCAGACGAGCACGGTGCTGCCTTCATGACCGACAACCCCTAACGGAAGTGGCAGCGAGAATCCAAGGGCTGAGATGATGAGCACGATGATGACGGCGGTGGCGAAGATGAGGTTTTGATAGAGAACCCGTTTCGCGCGACGCGTGTGGGAGAGCAGAAGCGGGATGTTTTCCAGGCGGTCACCCATGAGGACGATGTCGGCGGTTTCCATGGCCACGTCGGTGCCGGCCGCACCCATGGCGACGCCGAGATCGGACATGGCCAGGGCAGGGGCGTCGTTGACGCCGTCGCCCACCATCATGACGGTGCCTTCGGTCTTGAGCTGGCGGATGACTTCAAGTTTGTCCGCAGGAAGAAGCTCGGCGCGGACTTCGTCAACGCAGGCTTCGCGGGCGATGGACTCGGCGACGAGGTGTTGGTCCCCGGTCAACATGACGATCTTTCTCACGCCGAGTTTTTTCAGGCTGCTGACAAGATCCTTGGCGGATGGGCGGAGGGTGTCCGCCAGTGCAAGCACGGCGAGTGCGACCACCTGGTCTCCGTTCCTTGAGCCAAGCCAGACGCAGGTCTTGCCGTCGTTCTGCATGGGCTGCGAAAGTGACGAGAGCTTCTCCAGGCCATCCGCATGCAACTCGCGGAAGAGCCGTTCGCTACCGATGATGTAGCGGACGGATTCGATGGTGGCCTCCGCGCCCTTGCCCGCGGTGGATTGGAAATCCGTGGCGGACGGCGGCTCGATGCCGAGTTTCCCTGCGCTCGTGACGATGGCGTGGGCCAGCGGATGCTCGGACTTGGCCTCAAGCGCGGCGGCCACGCGAAGCAGCGCAAGGACCTCCGCCGGAACGGATGAGACCGGGTGGATACCCGTGGTGGTGACGATTTCAGTTAGAGACGGCTTGCCGACGGTGAGGGTGCCGGTCTTGTCGATGGCGACGATGTCGATCTTCGCCGCGCGTTCGAGATGCGAGCCGCCTTTGATGAGGATGCCGCGCCGCGCCGCGCCGCCAATGGCTGATAGAACCGTGGCGGGAGTGCTGATCACCAGCGCGCAGGGAGAGGCCACGACCATGATCGTCATGGCGCGGTAGAAGGCATGGGAAAAGGAGTCGCCTTGAAACAACCATGGAACCAGGAAGACACCCAGGGTGAAGAGGATGACGCCCATGGCATAGTATTGTTCCGCGGTTTCGAGGAAACGCTGGGTTTTGGATTTCTCCGCCTGTGCCTCGGCGACGAGTTTCACCATGCGCGATAGCGTGGAGTCCTCGGAGCGTTTGGTGACCTTCAGTTCGATCCCGCCGCTTTGGTTCAGCGTGCCGGCGAAAACAGGACTACCGAGGGCTTTTGAAACAGGCATGGACTCACCTGTTAGAGACGCTTCGTCAACGCTGGTGGTGCCTTCCGTGAGCACGCCGTCCACCGGGATCTGCTCGCCGGGACGGACCAGCACGATGTCACCTATGACAAGTTCTTCGACCGGGATCTTCTCGCTGCCGCCGCCACGTTTCACCAAAGCCTCGCTGGGACGCAGGGTGAGAAGGGACTCGATGGCCCGCTGGGTGCGCTCCATGGCGTGGCGCTGGAGCACGTTGGAGAAGCTGAAGAGAAAGAGCAACAAGGCTCCTTCGAACGGGGCCTTGACCAAGGCCGCGCCGATCGCCGCGAGAACCATCAACACGTCCACATCGAGCACCTTTTCACGCAGCGATGCGATGGCGGCGCGCACGCCCTGCTGTCCGGCGAATACATAGGCTCCCGCATACAGGACATGAGTGGCCGGTCCGACGCCGACGATCTTTTCGACGATGAGAGCGGACACGAGAAAGACAAGACCGAGCCCGCAGGATATCTCCTCGTTGAGGTCACCGGAGAGGATTTTCTTTCCAAGCGAGCGATGGACCGCAGCAGCTTTGGACAGCGGCTTGATAGCGGCCCCGGAGTTTGCGAGGTCCAACGCCATCCGTGACTCCGGCTCCACATCGGAGTCGAAGGTGACGGACAGGACCCGGCCAAGGTAAGTGGCGGTGGCCCGCCTCACGCCGGGAATGCGCGCCACCCGTTTCTCCAACTTCTGCGCGCAGGCCTCGCAGGCGTTTCCTTCGAGTCGGTAGGTGTGTTTTCTGATAGATGACTCTACCTGGGAGATGTGTTCCTTGATCAGCGAACGCACCTCGCTGTCGCTGAGTTTTGCGGGATCGAAAACGACATCGACGCATTCACGGGCGGGATTAGTGGAAACCTGGAGGATTCCGCTGTGATCCGTGAGTTGATGGTCCGGTTCCACACCAGTTGGCGGGACGTCAGGATCGGGTTTCATGTTTAATGTTAGAATTGGGTATGAACGCGGTGCGCGTCCAGCTTTTTCCGCCGTTGGAATGTCCACCAGATGTTTGAATTGCCAAGCGGAATGTGTGGAATCCGCTTGCTAGCAGATGTTGTTGATACTCGTTCACAAGAGTGCGGCGTGAATCGAGCGCCCGCTGGATGGTTTCGGTTTAAATTCCTTGATGGCTCCCTGAAGTGTGGGAGGATGCTCTCACAATGGACATACTGCTGGTGGAAGATGAGCCGAAGTTGGCCGAGCAGGTCAGCCGGGCTTTGGTTCGAGCGGGGCATGAGGTGAGAACCGCGACAGACGGCCCGTCGGGTCTGAATGAAGTCTGCGGTTCCCGATTCGACCTTGTGGTGCTGGATGTGAACCTGCCGGGCTTCGACGGGTTTGAACTGCTGACGCGCATCCGCACCGCCGGCATTCCGGTGCGTGTCTTGATGCTCACCGCCCGCTCCGAGGTAGGCGACAGGGTGGCGGGACTGAAGGCCGGTGCCGACGACTACCTTACGAAACCCTTCGCGATGGAGGAGCTGCTTGCACGTGTGGATGTGCAGGGCAGGCGCAACGTGGCTCCGGATTCGCCAACGGTGCACCGGGTGGACGACCTGTGCATGGATCTGGGCAAGCGACGTGTGAGCCGCGGAGACAAGCGCATCGAACTCTCGCCGCGCGAATTCGAAGTTCTTGAGGTCTTCATGAGGGAACCGGGACGCGCTTTTTCGAGGGATGAGATCTGCGAACGGATCTGGGAACGGGAGCACGAGTATGACACGAGGACGGTGGAGATCTTCATCATGCGCCTGCGCAAGAAACTCGACAGGCCGGGCGAGGAATCGTTGATCCGTACGGTGCGCAGCGTGGGTTACATGTTGAAAGGTCGCTCATGAACAACTGGTCCTTCAAGGTCAAGGTGGGGGTTTACGCGGCGCTGCTCACCATGGCCGCACTCGTGGCGGGCGGGATGGTGATGATGGTGACGCTTTATTTCTATCAGATTTCGGAGATCGACCAGGCGCATGCCCAGGAGGCGAGCGAACTGGTGTGGGACTTGAAGAACTTCCGGGACGCGCCGTCAGATCCACGGATGCCATTGCGCGACGAATTCATACCCGTGACGCTGCGGGAACATTTTCTGGTGGTGGAGGGACCCGAGGGACAGGTGGTTTACCGATCAGCCAATCTCCATGGCAGCGGATTGGACGGCGAGATCGGCAAGCCGCGCACGGTGAAAATTGAAGGCAAGACCTGCCGGCTCGGTGCGTGGCGGGCGGGAGACTACGTGGTGCGGATCGGAGCAAAAGTGAACGTGATGCAGAGGTTCATGAAAGACCTGGGGATCGGATTCGCGGCGGCACTTCCAGCGGTGGGTCTGGTGGTGTTTTTCGGTGGCATGTGGCTGGCGCGCAGAACCGTGGCTCCTCTGGCGGCGCTTAGTTCGGCGGCGGAGAGGATCAATGCAAGCAATCCGCGCGAACGCCTGCCGATGCCAACCGCGAATGACGAAATCGCGAAACTCACGGAAGTCCTCAACCGGAGCTTCAACCGCCTCCAGGCATCCTACGAGGTGGCGGCGCGCTTTTCCGCAGACGCCTCGCACCAGTTGAAAACTCCGGTGGCGATCCTGCGCGCCGGCGTGGACCACCTATCGCGGGCTACGGATCTGAGCGAGGCCCAGATGGCGGAGGTGGCGACCATCCGCCAGCAGACACGAAGGTTGACGTCGCTCATCGAGGATCTTCTGCTGTTAGCCCAGGCTGATGCGGGACGGATGTTTCTGGAAAAGGAAGCGGTGGATTTGAAGACGAAGATCCAGGCCGCATGTGACGACCTTCATGTGCTGGTTGCAGAACATGGAATCACCGTGGAGGAAGATCTGGAGCAATCCCTTCCTGTCATGGCGG
>CANBTO010000133.1 GCA_947372405.1 Verrucomicrobiaceae bacterium | reverse complement strand
TGCGTGTCATCCCGAATCTCGATGTCATCCGCCCCGGCGATGCGGAGGAAACAGCGGGTGCTTTCATCGCCGCCATGAGCCGCACCGATGGCCCGACCGCTTTAATACTAACACGTCAGGCGATTCCGCTGATGAACAGCTTGTCCGTGGATGTCCGCCGCGATGGCGTGCTGCGCGGCGGTTACATTGCCCACAGGGAAACCGGTGCGCTCAGTACGATTCTGTTAGCCACGGGTTCCGAACTCCAGTATGCCATGGCCGCTGCTGCCGAGCTGGGCGACGGAGTGCGGGTGGTTTCCATGCCTTGCTTCGAGCGCTTCGAACGTCAGAGCGCCGAGTATCGCGAAAGCGTTCTGCCGAAGTCCTGCACCAAGCGCATTTCCATCGAGGCCGGCGTCACCGATCTCTGGTGGAAATACGTCGGCACCGAAGGCAAGGCGATCGGCATTGACCGCTTTGGCATGAGTGCGCCGGGCGATGTGGTGTTCAAGGAACTCGGCATCACGAAGGATCACGTTGTGGCCGCAGTGAAGTGAAGCGGCCAGATGCTGGGAAAAACACTCCCGCGCCCGGACTGGCCGAACGCGGGAGTGAACCCAGCTTCCATGAAAAAATGTGAGTGATCAGTGATCGCCAGCATCCGGCAGTGGGGCTTGGCCCATTTGCAAGCGCAGGCCATTGCCTTTGAAAGAGCTGTCAATGTTGAGGCTGTCCACGCGTCGGCGGACATCATCCGGCGCAGCGGCTTTGTCCTGGGCGGTGTCCCATGGACCGCTCCATGTTACGTTATCCTGCCTATCGCGGATGGTGACTTCCTTCGCACCGTCGGTGACTTTGACTTCGACGCTCCCGCCCTGCGGATCCTTGATGCGGATGGCTCCGCCTTGGACATGGATTTTGCCAGCCGCGCCGGGATCAGGCAGGGCGAGACCCGCTTGGCCAATCATGCCTTGGACGCGTTTTTGCATATCCCGCATCGCTTCTTCCATCTGGGGAGGTAATTGGCCCGCGTCCGCTCCGAGTTTGAGATCGAGTCCGCCGATGTTGCCTTCGACGGCTTTGCGGATGCGTTCCGCGAGTTCCTTGGGGATGCCTTCGAGATGGAGTGGATCAAGTGCTTGCGGTTCGTTCGCTGCCATTTCCGCAGGCTTGAGTCCGAGGGTGACGTCGAGGGTGGTCGGTTTGCCCTTGTGAATGAGATCGAGCGTGACTTTATCTCCGGGTTTGTGACCGGAGATTTGTTGGGTGATTTCCTGCGGCGAGCCGATTTCTTTGCCGGCGACCTTGGTGATCACGTCGTTGGTGGCGATGCCGGACTTGGCGGCTGGACCGTCCGGGACCAGCGATCTCACGACGATGCCCTCGCCGGGTTTCAGGCCGAGGTGGTCGGCCAAGACTTCCGGGACCTCGCCCGAGATGACGCCGAGAAAGGCGGTTTCCACCTGAGGGATGGGCACGGGTTTGGTGGCGGGCGGGAGTTTGAATTCTGGCAATTTAACGGCTTCTTGGCCCACGGCGGGTGGCGGCGGCGCGTCGTCGGCAGGTGCTTCCAACGCAAAGACGGGGCTAACAAAAACAGCCAGACCGGCGGTGATGAGTGGGAATGGTTTCGTTTTCATGGCTTGTTTACTAGGAGCGTAGTAGGTTTGGAGATTTGTCTGATGGAAATTCAATCAATCGGTTTTCGCTGGAACCAACATGTATTCGACTCGTGGCTGTTCGACCTGAAAGGTGCGGCCATTTTCATCAACGAGAGTGATCTTGTCTTGATAGACAACCCGGACCACGCTACGCGCTTGCTTGTCCGATTGCCAGACGACTCCCTCGTCGTGGATCTCACTGAGGCCGCGATTGAAACTGGCGGGGAGGAAACTGCCAGTGGCGTTGTGGACGACCGAAGGGGACGCTGGGGATGTTCTTTCTGCAATATTTGCGGGTGGCTTGCCCGTTGGGACGAGGAGTGCACTGGCGGCACCGATCAGCGCCACGGCAGCGGCGGCGGCCCAGAATGGCCGTTGGCGGCGGACTTGGGCGGACCCGCCAGCCTTCGGGAATAGCACGATTTTTTCGTTCATCGCGAAGGGAACCTCGTGAACGATGGCTTCGAGTTTCGCGAGGAAATCCGCACTGAGTCCGGCGGGTGACGTGGCGCGGAGTTGAGTCTCGAAGCGGATTTCCTCAGCGCTGAGTTGCGTCAACGTGCCTTCGGCGGCGGCGTCCAAACGAAGCAGCAGAGCTTCGTCGAGCGCGGTTGCCTTGAGGTTGTGGAGTTCCGCTTCCAGGAATGTTTGATCGGGAGTCATCGGAGTATGTTAGAATATTCGATTAGATGGAAAGGTCGCCGCGACGGCGGGCGTTGCTGAGGTTTTTCTTGAGGGCCTCAAGACCATAGCGATACCGGGAGGCGGCTGTGTTTTGAGAAATTCCAAGAGTTTCACCGATCTCGGCAAAGGTGCGCTCGCCCCAGATTTTCATGATGATGACTTCGGAGAATTTTTCGGGCAATTCCTTGAGGCTGGTCTCAAGCTGGGAGCGGGTTTCATCTTCGGAAGATTCGTTTTCAAACCATGGCAACAGCGCGTCGTATTGGCCGGTCTCGGCATCGGCCGTGACGCTGTCCTCACGGCGTCTGCGACGGTCGTCGCGTCGGCTGAGGTCAATCGCTAGGCGGCGGATCGCCGTATAGAGATAGGGCAACCAAGCGTCTTGGCCGCCGACGAATTCGCCAGTGCGAATTTTTTCCACCAGCTTGACGAGGGCGTCTTGGAAAATATCCTTGGCGTCTTCATGCGAGCGGGTTTGCTGGCGCGCGAAAAGCAGCAACTTCGGGCCATGCGTTTCCAGCCACTCGCGCCAAGCGGAAGCGGCGGGGGAAGTTTCGTTGACCGCAGATAAAGTAGCCATGGGGTGAATATCATCCATATAGCGGTGCAGGTTGCGGGATTTGTCTTTTGGGCGATCACCGGTCGCCACGAATGAAATGAATCAACGCGCGGCGACCGGTGATCGTCGCTACAGGGCCGGGCCGGCGAGTTTGCGGACACGCTTGAAATGCAGGGGATCGACGGGTGTGATCGAGAGTCGGGTGCCGCGTTGGCAGACGAGCATTTCCGCCAGCACGGGGTCGGCCTTGAGCGTTTCGAGGGTGAGCATTGCCTTGAATTTCCCGACGAATTCGAAATCGGTCAACCACCAGCGCGGGGCTTCCGGCTTGGACTTGGGATCGTAGTATTCGCTGGTTTTATCAAACTGCGTGGGGTCGGGGTAGGGCATGCCAACGACCCGGGCGAGGCCGGTGATGCCCGGCGGTTTGGCATTGGAATGATAGAACAACGCGAGATCGCCGGGTTTCATTTCCTTCCACATGTAGTTCCGCGCCTGATAGTTTCTAACACCACTCCAAGGTTCGCGTCCGACTTTGGCGAGGTGGTCGATGCCGAAAACGTCGGGTTCGGATTTGATCAGCCAGTGGCGCATGGTGGTCAGGCTAGGGCTTGGACAAGGGCCGCCTTGGGGGCGGGAAATGGCAGGTGTTCGGGTCCGAGTTCCAGTCCCTGAGTCGCGCGGACATCAGTCTCGATCGCTTCGAGCACATCGAGTTCCGGGCGGAAATCGGCCGCATGATACGAGCTTCTGACCAGCGGTCCGCTGGCGACGTGGCGGAAGCCTTTGGCAAGTGCGATGGCTTTGTAATCCTCAAATGCGGCGGGCGTGATGTATTCGACGACTGGCAGGTGCTTTTGCGTCGGGCGTAAATATTGACCCATCGTGAGTACGGTCACATCGTGTGCTAACAGATCATCCATGGCGCGGAGGATTTCCTCATGGCGCTCGCCAAGGCCTAACATGATGCCGCTTTTGGTAGCGACCTTGCCGTGGACCATGGCTTTGGCTTTTTTCAAAACGGTGAGGCTGCGCTGGTATTGAGCGCGCGATCTAACCAGCGGAGTCAGGCGTTCGACGGTTTCCAGATTGTGGTTAAAAATGTGCGGGCGGGCATCCATCACCATCGCGAGCGCCCAGTCGCGGTCGTTGAAATCTGGCACCAGCACCTCAATGATGATTTCCGGATTCGCCTGGCGGACGGCTTGGATAGTTTGCTGAAAATGCTCGGCCCCGCCATCGCGTAGGTCGTCGCGAGCGACCGCCGTGATGACGACGTGGCGAAGCTTCATGCGGCGGGTGGCCTCGGCGACTCGGGCGGGTTCGTCGGCTTCCAAGGCATCGGGTCTGGCGGTCTTCACAGCGCAAAAGCCACAGGCGCGGGTGCATTTATCGCCAGCGATCATGAACGTGGCCGTGCCCTGACCCCAACATTCCCAGCGGTTCGGGCACTGCGCTTCCTCGCAGACGGTTACCAATTTCAAATCGGTAATCAGCGATTTTGTTGACCAAAACGCCGGATTGTTCGGTAGGCGGACCTTGATCCAGTCCGGCTTTTTTTCCCGGTGCAAGGTCGGATCCATCTTCATTTTCGGCCCACAACTGCTCATTTCGGCGGCAAGCTAGTCTCGCAGGCGCTTGCGGGAAAGCGGAAAGTGGGATGAGGCGATCGTTGGGCTGGGATAATCGCTACAATCGTATCGGTCGCCCGCCATTCTGGCCTGAAGCTTGCTTATTTCTCCTCAGAACCTTTTAACCGCCTGCGCCCACCATGCCCAACCTCAAAGATCGAATCGGCTTCACTGAAAACGGCCCCGCCATTGCTTCGCCTGCCGAGGAAAATCGCCTGCGGGAATTCGTGAATCTGAAACTCGCCGCCCGGGGTTATCCGATCGTCGGCAATGAAGCGGACTATCCATTTCTCGATCTCGGACGTTCGCTGATCGCCAATTTCCAGGAAAAAACCCGACTGCTTGCCGACTACCTCTGCCCTGCGGACGCTTCGATCGACGCCTTCCTGCGGGATTATCTCGGTCAGGAACTTGTCGCGGAGGTCTTCCCGGACACGCTGCATTTACTACCATCCAATCCACTGATGATGGAGCGGCATGGCATCGCCCGGATGTTGTCGCTGCCACCGGATGAGGATGAGTTCAAGTCGTCGATCCTGAGTTCCTACCGGGTCTATCAGGGCGTGTGTCACAATCCCGCGAGTGACCGGCGGACGACCGAGGGCGTCTTCCATGTGGCCGAGGGTGGTTTGCCGATCCCCGCCGATAAAAAGGCCGTGCCGAAGGGTGTGTTTGCCCGTTTGTTGAAACACGCTCTAACACCGCCGGAGGAAATCATGACGCTGCCCTTCACCGGGACCAGCGAACATCCTGCCAAGGTCTTCGTCTCGCTGTTGTTGCGGCCCGTGCTAACGCCGGAGGTGCCGGGAGTGGCACCTGAGAAAACCATGGAAACCCGCTTTTTCGCGCCAGGGAATCTAGTGAGCAATCTCGACTTCGTGGAGAGCATTTTCGGCAATGCCGGCGATCCCTTCCTGCCAGACAACGACGCCCGGCTGGATGCGGAACATTGGTCGGGTCATACCGGTTGTGTCATCCTTGCGCCGCATCTCGTCTCTACACGGAAGATGGATCTCGGCCTGCCTAACATCGCCGATGCCACACCGCGCCAGCAGCGCGAGGGCATGTGTTGGACCTCGCCGGATGAACTCTATAATGACGGCGGCGCGTTCAAGATCACCTGCCGCGACAAGCGGGGGATCATCGTCACGCTCATCGCGGACAACTACTACGGCTACTGCAAGAAAGAGGTGAAAACCCAGCTCAGCTATGCAGCGAATTTGTTTGGCAATGCAGAGGAGGAGCACGCAGGCGGGGCCATCGCCTTTCCCAGCTTCGACCTCGGCGAAGATTTCTCTCTCAGCGATTATTCGCGGCCGGTGGATCACAAGTTCGCCATGGGATTCACCCGACGTTATGCGGAAATTTTCGAACTTCAGCCCGAGGGCTACGGCATCGATAAGCAGTTTCCCGATATTTTCTACGTGCCGGAAGATGTCCACATCGAGCTGCACAACCAGACAGTGACGTGGGAAAACGCGGACGGCCCGCAGCAAATCCAACTCCAGCCCGGCATCACCTACGTCCTGCCATCTGGCTACAAGGTGGAGATGGTCAAGCCCACCGCCGGACAGCGCTGGCGGCTCATCGGAACGGCTGCCGAAGGGACTTTCTGTCACAAGCCTTGCACCGTCTCCGGTGGCGGGAAATCGGAAATTTCCAAGTCTCTATCAGACGCGATGATCACCGCATCGGTCATCGTTAATGATTTGAAAAAAGACCTCGATGCCGCGTTGGAAATCATCAATCACGATTTCTCTAACCGTTATACCAAGCCCATCGAACCCGGTAAACCCGGACGCCCGCTGCTCAGCCCGGAACGCTCGCTCGGCTCAGTGATCCGCTTGCTGACCCCTAACGTCGCCTACACCGACGATTACAATGCCTGGCTCGCCACCCTCGGTTCATCCGTGCGCGACCTCGTATTCATCATCAAGCGCTTTTATAAACCCGACTGGGGCGACGATTGGACCAAGCGCTTCAGTGTGGATCTCATCAACGGCCAGCCCGGACGCCAGCTCATTTACCGCCGCCAGCGGCTCGTCACCCAATACCTCCGCGTCGGCTTCAGCGAGGACGGCACGTGGCGCACCTTCAGCATCCGCAAGGACTTCGCGCCCGCGAAAAAAGTCCAGACCGAGGATGACATCAGCGCGTCAATGGTCGTGCCGCACGCTTCCGTGACAGGCCTTCACCCCGACGTGAAAAACCCCTCGCTCAAGTTCATTAAAAATTGCGAATACCGACTGTTCCAGCGCCCCGACGACGCCATCCTCCGCGGCTATGACAAAAAGACCGAAAGCGACTTCAGCCAAGGTGGCTTGTTTTTCTCCAACTACGAACCCATCGCCCGCCCGACAGCGGCGGCAATGGTCAAGGATGCCATCCGCTTCGAGCAGTTCACCTCGCCGCTGCGGAAAACTCTAACCGCCTTTGTCGAAGCCGGCAAGCCGGACTACGTGGTCAGCTCGCACCAGCCGCGCATCGTCGATGGCAAGCCGACGAAAAATCCTCGCTACCTGCAAAATCGCCCCGACCTCGAAGACCCGCGTTCCGTCTATCTGGCGGGTCTCGGGGCGCGACTTTATCGCCGTCTGCCACTCGATGCGGGCGTCCCGATGCCCGTCAACTCGGTGTTGGCAGGCCGTCGCAACAACCCGCCAGACGAGGCTGCCGGCATCCGCGCGCTGGCGGTTTACAATCCGATCCACTATCAGGAACTGCCGGAGTTGTTCATGGATTTCATTTCCTCCCTCACCGGTAAAAGCCCATCCACCACGGGTGCCGGCAGCGAAGGTGCCCTAACCAAAGGACCGTTCAATGCGATCCTACCGATCCATGATGTCAATGCCGCACTGGTGTCATTTCTCCTAACAAATTATCACGGATTTACCAGCGCCGCTGGCCACATCGGGCGGAAATACCGGGTCGATCATGACATCAGCCTGCTCGTCCCAGAGGTCTGGTCGCGGATGTTCATCCCGGAGCGCGAACCGGACTATCTGATTAAAAAAGGCTACCTTGAAAAACTCGAGGACTTTGAGCATGAGGGGAAACTCATCGCTGCCAGTCGCCTCGGTTACCGCATTACCGAGAGCTTCGTGAGAACCTTCTTCGGCCGGATGTTTTCCGCTGCGGATACGGTTTTCACCGAGGACATGCTGCGGCCCGAACTACAGTCGATGGATGATTTCATCGATGGCCTCGACAACATCATCGAGACTCAGCGCCGGGTGGCATTGAACTACTTCGAGGATGGCAGCATCGACTTCGCCTGTCCACCACTCAAGGCGCTGCTGCACCTGATGGCGTATGGCGAATACGAGGGAAAAACCATCACCGATCCCGCGATCCGCGTGCTTTTCACCCGCGAGTCGCTCATCGCCTCCGACTGGTATCAAGCCCGGCTCGATGCCAAGGCTACGGTCGATCAGGCATTGTGGAAACGCCACGTCGCCTACCTGGAAACCTTTCTCACCAAGCCGAACTATCAGAGCGAGCTCAAGCGTCTGCGCATCCCCGAACGCATCACCCGTGCGAAGGCCACGCTCGCCCACGTCAGCTCGGCGGCCTACCGCGCCAGCCTCGTCGGGATGATCGGTGCGGACCCGGCGCTTGTTTGAGCGGAAAATGGAACTATCCTAAGATTGCGGCGTCTCGCATCATGCACTTCGCCGCCGATCCATTTTCCCATGAAATTTCACGTCACCTGCCAGTTGGATTACACCTTGCAAGATCCAGCCACCTTCTTGTTTGCGTTGAGATGTATTGAAACCGGGGGGCAGCAAATTTTCAGCGAATCGTTGGTGACCGACCCACCAGTGCCGACGGAAGAGTTCACCATTGTAGGCGGCATGAACCGCATTTCACGGATTAAAATCTGGAATCCGGGATTGGTGAAAATTGCCTATCAGGCAGATGTTAATACGACGGTAAGAATCGTGCCGGTCCATACCTTGAGTGTCGATGGCCCAAGCAGCCTGAGTCCCGAAGCGATTCCCTTCCTCTTTCCCAGCCGTTATTGCGAGTCTGATAGATTGCGCCAGGAAGCCATGGAATTTTTCGGCCATCTGACCACGCCTTATGCGATCGCCTCGGGCGTGAGCGACTGGATACATGATAACATCGCCTACGTCAGCGGTAGTTCGGGGGAAACTTCATCCGCCATCGACACCTTGCACGACCGGCAGGGTGTCTGTCGGGATTTCGCGCATCTCGCCATCGCCTTCTGCCGCTCCATGAGCGTGCCTGCCCGCTATGCCACCTGCTATGCCTATCAGCTCAATCCGCCGGATTTTCATGCCTGCTTCGAGGCCTTCATCGACGGTTGGTGGTATGTCTTCGATCCCACGCGCCTCGCCCCGCTCAATGGGTTGGTGAGAATCGCCACCGGCCGGGATGCTGCGGATGCTGCGGTCTGCACGCTCTTTGGAAATCCGGAATTGACCCTCAGCGCCGTTTCATGCAAGTGCTCGGACCGCAATTTCATCCCCGTGACCCGTGACAGTCTGGTCGCGGGAAATGAGGCCATCGCGTTGTTGTAAGCTCCTATGAAAATTTTCGACGCGTCTCCGGAAACATGGGAGCAAATCCATCTGGTCCACGAGACCTGTTACACGTATTCACAGCCGGTGCAGTTTCTCCCACACCGGTTGGTGCTGCGGCCGCGCGAGGGGCATGACGTGCTGCTCCACTCCATGAGTCTAACGACCACGCCGCGCTCCGTCATCCGGTGGGATCGCGACATGCTGGATAACTCCATCGCTCATGCCGTATTCGAGGACACCGCTTCCGAATTGCGCATCCAAAGTGAATTCGTCATCAGCGTGCCACCTCTGCCGCAGGGCGGACTGCCTCCCATCTTCATCCCTCACCCGTCACAGATTGCCGGCATCGAGCAACTGGCCGCCACACCCTATCTGCAATACATCTATCCGCCAGAAGTCGGCCAACTCCGGCGCTGGTTCGCCAATACCGGACTCGCCCCGGCCCCCGGTAAAACCAGTGCGATTTTCGACGATCTGGCCATTCTCATCCACCGCGTCATCGCCTACAACCGCCGTGAGGAATCCGGTGTCCAGTCTCCGGCGGAAACCCTGCGGCGCAGCACCGGTTCCTGCCGCGACATGGCCGTCCTGATGATCGAAATCAGCCGCTCGCTCGGCTATCCCGCACGTTTCGTGAGCGGCTATTTGGAGAGCGATAACTCGAGGGTCGGCCGCGGCTCCACCCACGCCTGGGCGGAAATCTATCTGCCAGACCGCGGTTGGACTGGCTATGATCCGTCCATCGGCAAGCGCGTCGGACCCGGTCATATCGCCGTCGGCGTCAGCCATCATCCACGCGGCGTCATGCCCGTGAGTGGCGGCTTCAACGGGCTTTCGGGAATCGGCAGCTCGCTGCGCGTCAACATCACCACCCGCCGCCTCCCGCCCGAAGCGCCAGTAAAACCAGACCCAGCCGCACCCTCACCATCCACTGCGCAGCCTCCGGGCTGATTCAATGGGGGCGCTAAGTGCGCCTGACTGGATTCGAACCAGTGACCGCCCGCTTAGAAGGCGGGTGCTCTATCCAACTGAGCTACAGGCGCTGTGGAACGAGCTTTTAACCGCCGCCCGCTGCAAAGTCAAAATCCGCGTGACCCGAGAGCGATTATTTTCCGCCCCATGAAATAAGGGTTCCGGTCACGGGAAATTCCCGCTAGTCTGCCTCTCATGCGCACTGCGGTTTACGCTGGTTCCTTTGATCCACCCACGAATGGCCATCTCTGGATGATCGAACGCGGCTTAGAAATGTTCGACCGCCTGATCGTGGCAATTGGTAACAATCCGGCGAAAAGCTACTCGTTTTCCGTCGCCGAGAGACTCGAATTGCTGCATGCCTCCATCGCCAACAGCGACCGTTTGACCATCGCCCATTTCGACAACCGCT
>CANBTO010000132.1 GCA_947372405.1 Verrucomicrobiaceae bacterium | reverse complement strand
GCTGCATCCATGGAGCCATGCGTGGAGATGCTTACCTTCATGGGGGGCACAAACTTCCCCCCAAACTGGATTCGCGACCGACCTTCAGCGCCACTTGGATCAGGCTCGGAGGAAGTCTAGATTTTGCCCGATCAATAACAAGCAAGAAGGCGAACCCCAAAGACGCTCCATCCAACGGCGGGTAACGCTCCAGTTTGCATTCGGGCTTCCTTCCCCGCCGTGGATGAGCTAGACATTCGGCAGAATACAAATGAACCAGCAAACCTACCCGATTATCAGTCGCTCGGTAAGCGGAAGATTCTTCGTGGATGAGAGCTGCATCTACTGCGAGCTTTGCGTCGAGACCGCACCTGCCAATCTTTCCTATGATAGCGACGCAGGGTATGCTTATGTATCGAAGCAGCCGTCCAATCATGAAGAAATGAATCAAGTTTTGGAGTCACTAGAGGGCTGCCCGACAGAATCAATAGGAGACCGAGAGCATCTCAGGCCGAACTATAAGAGCGAATATCCCAACCCTTCAATATGGGAGAGAGCATCAAAGTGGATTATAGGAAGATAATTCGCATATTAAGACTATAATCCACATTGGAGCGAGGCTGGCCCTCGGCCATGATTGGGGGGAGTCTCTTCTGACGCGACTCCCCAGCCGAATGACAACAGAAAAGACCTCTTATCGCGAACGATCCAATGCCCACGACAGTGCAAAGCAAAAAACAGACAAGATTGGCAATCCCGTATCGACGTTGGTTTTATTATCTGGCAACCGGGGTTTTGCTGATGCTCGCGCAACCGTATTTCACGAGCCGAACCAGTTATGTCTGGACGTCAGACATACAAACCTTTGTGGAGGTAGGCACGACCATGCAGCCTACCAAGGAGCACATCTGGATCGATGGTCGGACTATCGCAACGCTTGCTTCACGCAGTTGGCTCTTCTTTGCGATTGGAATCATCATCATCGAATTCCTTGTAGGTGGCGTTCGATATTTGCTGCGGTCCCGAAAGGGCAGCCCATGACACCCTGTCAACCCACCGCCGTATCACCTCCACACATCGGCGATCCAGGGTGTGGGGCGGATGTGTTTGTAGAATTTTTTCCAGGCACGGCGCTCCGGCCAGATGCCTGCGGCGGCTTCGTCCATGTCCGGCTTGCCGGTGAAGGCGACGATCCTGGCGGTGGCCGGTGGCGGATAGGGGGTCTGGAAAAAACGCAGGGGCCAGGGGGGAATCAGGCTTTGCTTGAAACCGACGCACCATTCGAGGGGATACATTTCAAAGGTGCCGAGCGTCCGGCTGCAGAAGGTCTGGCTGTTCACATATTTCGCCAGCATGCCGAGCGGATCGGCGCGGAAGCGTTCCCAGATCTTGGTCTGGGAGCCGATGTGGTAGCGGAAAACCGACATGTTGCCGATGCCTGCTCCGGGTTGGGTCCAGTTTTCACTGACGATGTATTTGGCCTCGGGTTTGTAGTCGAAGAAATCGTCGATGGATCCGGTGACGAGCAGATCGACGTCGAGGTGGAGCACGGGTCCGGTGAGGTCGTGGAGGGTCTCCTTGAAGAGGAACATGCGGCGGAAGCCCCTGAAGCGGAAGGTTTCCGGGAGGTCGAATTCAGGCATGGGCCGGGTTTCGATGCCCTCGGTCAAGCCCGTCGGATCGTCGGTGATGCAGACGAAGCGCAGGGGCCGTCGGGTGTTGCGGGCCACCATGGAATGGAGCTTGTTGACGAATTCGGGGCCATAGCGATCACCCCATTTGAGGCAGATGACGGTTTGGGGCGAAGGGGTGGTGGACATGGGTCTGCTGGCGGGTAGCGGAGCGGCTTGCGCTGCGTTTATCCAGCAAAATCAGGCTCTTTCCGGTGGCGGGTAGCTCGGCGAAAAAGGCTTTCTCGCGGGAGTTCCTTGGATTAGCAGTGGATGCACGTGATGCATGCTTCAAAAATTCTGGTGACTGGCGGTGCGGGATTCATTGGTTCCCACGTGGTCGAGTCCCTGCTGGCGGACGGTGCGCGGGTGACGGTCATCGATGATTTCAACGATTACTATGATCCCGCGATCAAGCACCGGAACGTGTCCGGATTCCTCAAGGACATCGAGCTGGTTCGCGGGGACATCCGCGATCCGGCATTGGTGGAGCGCTTGTTCGCGCGGGGGAAATACGACTCGGTGGTTCACCTGGCGGCCCGCGCGGGGGTGCGGCCATCGATTCTGGATCCGAAGTCCTACGTAACGACCAACATCGACGGCACGTTCAACCTGCTGGATAGTTGCCGGCACAATGATGTGAAGAATTTCACTTTCGCTTCCTCGTCGTCGGTTTACGGGATCAACGAGAAGGTGCCGTTTGCCGAGGATGATGCGATTCCGCGGACGATCTCGCCGTATGCTGCGACCAAGCTGGCATGCGAGCAGATCTGCTCGAACTATTCCTATCTGTTCGGGATGCGGGTGAAGTGCCTGCGGTTTTTCACGGTGTACGGGCCGAGGCAAAGACCGGATCTGGCGATCGCTAAATTCTTCGCCGCGATCCGCAATGGTCTCCCAATCGAACGTTACGGCGATGGTGGGACGCGGCGGGATTACACGTTCATCGAAGACATCGTGGCCGGTGTCCGTGCGGCCGCGGATTACGACGCGGCCGATTTCGAGATTTTCAACCTGGGAGGCTCACGGACGACGAGCCTGTCGGAGTTGATCGTGGCGCTGGAGGATGTGATCGGGAAAAAAGCGGTGATCGTGCCGCGTCCGGAGCAACCCGGCGACGTGCCGCAGACCTTCGCGGACGTGAGCAAGGCCAAGCGGCTGTTAGGCTGGGAGCCTCGGACGCCCTTGGCGGAGGGACTTGCCAAATACGCGGAGTGGGCGCTGCGGCAGTAAGCCTGCCGAGATGGATTTGAACAGAAGTTAACGGAGGGAACAGAGGCTGGTTTTTGGACTCAACGGATGGTTTCTGAAACTCGCCTGCTGATCCGCTCGAGCTGGTAGTCTACTGTGGAGTCCTTGGGTTGGAATACATTGATTGAACCGCAGAGAACGCAGAGACCGCAAAAGGGGCTCGATTCTTTGTGATCTCTGCGTTCTTTGCGGTTCAACTTCATGGTTTGGCGTAGCCCACGCTGCAGCCTCGTCAGTATCAGAGACCCCGGATGCTGTCGAGGAACGCGGTGTGGAAGTTGTGGTTCGCCTCCCTGCAACGTTCGAGATAGCCGGGATGGAGAGGCAGCTCCCCGAGATCATCGAGCCTGAGGTCCCATGGCGCGCGGAAATCGAGTGGCTCGCCGAAGCCATAGAACTTCGATCCGAAGGGTACGCAGAGCACGCGGCGGTTGAGCAGCATCGCCCAGTAGGCGCCGTGGTAGGAGTTGGTGACGATCACCTCGCTCTCGCCGATGAACTTCAGCTTGTCCTCCAGCGAGGCGCCGTCGTTGGAACAGATATCATGTCCGGCGCTAGCGAGCGGGATGCGCTTGTGGAGATAGAAGCCGATATGGCGCTTGACCGTGTGCGTCTCGTCGAACGCGGGATGCATGCAGGACGCGCAGGGAACCTGGCGGTGTTTTTCGGAAACGTCGCGGATGCCTAACAGATCGAAGCGGTCGAGGTAATCCGGAAACGTCTGCGGCTGCGGCGGGAAGTAGCCGAGGTTCTTGGCGTCGTACCAGTTTTCGCCGAGGCCCCAGCCGACGCAGTGATGTTTGCCGAGGAAGCGCTGGAGTTTCTGGAAGGCGGGCTTGGGCGAAATCAAGCCGCCGCCGCCCATGACGATGATGGAGCGCTCCTTGGGAGTGGTGCTGGAGTTCACCTCGATGCATGCGTCACCCAGCTCCGGGAAATATCGGAACGGCGGGCTCTGCCAGTCGCCCGCGTTGGTCGGGTCCATCCGGAAAAGGTTGAAGATTTTCATGGGCGCGTGGATTTCCGATAGATCCAGGGCACCGGCTTGCAGCGGTGTTTCATGCGGCCACCGCGGAAACCACGCGCCGCCTCGTGCGGGTCCGGCTTACCGTGGAAGACCACCACCGCCGCACCCTCCGGCACCTTGGGCGTGATGAACAGATTGAGCGGAAAGCGCGGGATGCAGTGGCGCTTGAAGCTCACGCAGCGGCCGGGTTCGAAAAACTCCGCCTCATCCGCGAGGCAGTCATGGATGAAGCCCTGGTCCCCCGGGTAGCGCTGGAGGATCGACTCGCGGTCCGCGTGGAAGCGTTCGAGAATCCGCCCGCAGGCGCTGCCGTCATAGAGCACGACGGACGAGTTGATGCGGTCGTAGTGTTCGCGGCGGGCGGTCTTGGCACCCACCCAGTTGCGGATGAATCGCGGGCGGCCTTTCCAGTCCGCCATCAGTGGCCGCAGGTCGCCGGTGATCACCACATCGAGATCGAAATACACGCACGCGCCTGTCAGGCCGAGCGCGGGATCGAAGAGCGCGAGCTTGCGCCAGAAGGTCCATCGGTATTTCTCCGGCAGATCGATGTCTGGCAGCGGCAGCGCCTTGATGCGCGGATCCAGCCCGGTGGCATCGTCGGTATAACAGATGAACACCGCGTCCTCCAGACCCTGTGCGCGCGTCGCCTCGAACAGGCGGTTCACATAGTCCGACGGGTAACGCGAGCCCCACTTGATGGTCACGATGTTCATGATTGCGGCGGGAGTTTCACGGGTTGTTGGCGAATGGCGACGGCCACTTGAAATGTTCGAAGTCCTCACGGCAGAGCTCCTCGACCATCATTCTAACCGCGGGATCTGAGAAGCATGCCTTCCAGTCATAATCGCCGTAGTAGTGACGCTTGGGTTTCTCCCAGTCGTCCGCGCGATAGGGCGCGCCGATTTTGGCAAGCGCCACCTTCATATCCGCGGCCAGGCGGTCCTGTCGGCAGAAGTGGTCGATGAGGATATTGCCGTTGGCTGAAACGTAGCGCATTTGGCAGGGGAACGGGCCGAAGCGCGAGTCCTGCGCTTTTTCCCGCAGCCACTCTAACAGCGGAATGTCACGTTGTTTGAGGACTCCGTGTTTGTCGTGGCGGACGCCCTGTGTGTCGAAGCGATAGGCCGAGGCGATCATCTGCCACGGATCGCGGACGATGGTGAACTTGAAGTAATCCCTGAAACGCTCCGCAACCTCCGGTGTGATGCCGTCGTGGGCCGCGCCGATTTCCTCGCAATCCCTGCGCCACCAGGATGAGAGCCGTTTCTTGTTGTAGTCTCGAAAGGCAGCCCCGCTGGTCTTGGGGATGTGGACGAAGAGAAAGCGGTATTTGTGATTCACCAGCATGGAGTGCGGAATCTGCGGGGCTCAGCGCCAGTGGGTGTTGATCCAGCGGGCGGGTTTCGAGCGGAGGTGGCGGGTCATGGAATAAGGCTGGGACTGGTGGAAGTTCCGCGCGGGATCGGACCCTTTGGATATTCGGCGTGTTTTCGATTGAACAGCCAAAAATCGGAATCCGCAGGGCCGTCATGCCCGCTGAATTCGGTGGATCACTTCTTCGGCGCAACGGTCCGCCTCGCGCAGGGTTTCTGGTGCGGCGGCGAGTTTGCCGGTATTGAGCCAGTCCTTGTAAGTAGTTAAAAATCCTCCGGCAACCAGATCGTCGATGCCCTTCAACACTCGTGAGCCCGCCTTGAGCCGAGGCACTGGCAGCAGCCCGACCCTCGCGCCGCTGGCAAGAGCCTCGTAGATCATCGAGACCGAATCCTCCGTCACCCAGACTTCCTTTGCCCGTTGCAGCTTCTCCGGCACCCAGTCTGGCGGCGTTTCCAGACATGAAAACACGGACACCCCTGACAAGTTCTCACGGACTTGCAGGGTGAAATCCTGCGGCGTTCGCCGCGAATCCGTGAGCTCCCAGCCACCGCGGTCGGTCGCCTTGGCGAGCATGCCGAGGATCGCCGCGCCGTCCCAGCCGTGGGACTTCGATGGGCCGCCGATGAGGATCAGCTTGCCGGTTTTTTCCTTCACGCCTTGGGAAACACGGTTCAAGGCTCCATGGGTCAGGATGAGATTTGCCCGATGGCCGCCTTTCGGAAAATCATGGCTCGGCGCGATGCATAAATCAAACCAACCCATTGGTATGCTGGGTTTCATCAGCACAATGCTCATGGCCTGGTGTTTCTTCGACAGCCGGAGCAGCGCGAAATGGGTGGCGTGCCCCGCTCCGATGACGAAATCGGGTTTCGGAAAATCCATGCTCGCGGCGGTAGCGGCGCGCAACCGCCCGAACAGTCCGCGTATTCCCGCTAGGGAAATTCGGTGAACTTCGCAAGGCATGCGACGCCCGATCGACTCGGCAAGTCCGAGCGATTGATTTTCATGGCCGGGTTTCCCGTCGAGGACCAGCCAGATCGTGAGAGGGTGTTTCACTGCCGCAATCCTGTCACAGCAGGATCGTCCATTGCAATGCCCGGGCGCCGCATCTAACGTCAGCATGATCAAAAATCTGGCAATGGCCGCCTGGCTCGGATTTTTGACCGGCAGCATCGCGCAAACCGTGGCAATCCCACCCGGCCAAAGCGGCTTCGGAAAACCGGCGATCATCGCCACCTCGGATCTTGTGGGATTTGACGCGCTTCCCGCGGACCGGCGGAAGCTGATCGAGCTGGCCATTTCCCTCGCTCGGGACTCGCCGTGGCTGCCCTACACGGTCGCCGGATCCGAGCCGGCGGATGGCGGCTTCGACTGTTCGGGAGCGATGCATTTCGTGATGCGCAAGGCAGGGCTCGATCCACCGCGGACCTCCGCGGGACAATACCTGTGGTTGAAAACGGGCGGGCGTTTGCATGAGGTGCCTGCCGATGCCATCAAGCTGGACCATCCCAGCCTGAAAAAACTCCACCCGGGCGATTTGTTGTTCTGGGGAAGGTATGGCGAAACGGAGGATTTCGAGAAATTCACCATCTCGCATGTGGCGATGTATCTCGGCACCGAGAAAAAGAACGGACTCGCCGTGATGATCAACTCCACCGACGGCCGCTCTTACCGTGGCACCAAGGCGAACGGCTATGGCGTGTATGATTTCCGCCTGCCGCTCGCCGCGGCCAAGGTTTCGTTCATGGGCTACGGCACGCCGCCCGGAATTGCAGAGTGGGTGGACAAGCCGGATCCAGAGGCCGAACCCAAACCCTAATCGCCGATGGTCTTCCGCAGGGATTCCGCCAGCTCGGTATCCGGCAGGGTGGCGATCCATGCCTTGGCGGCGGGCGTATCCCACGAAGCCCAGCCGACGGCGATGGATTTGAGCATGACCGGGGAATCTCCTGCGGATGCCGCGAGCCGCAAGGCATCCTGCGGCCGGGATTCCGCCATGGCTCCGAGCGCCTCGCAGCGCACGTGTTCTACGCGGGACGGATCGTTGAAGAGCGTGGCCTTGCTCCATGCGAGGTCCGGGTCCTTGTTGCCCAGGCTCACGAGCACGGTTTCAAGAAACTCGTCGCGCCTGTTCGACGGGTCGAGCGCGGCGACAGTGGCGATGGCATTGCCAGGATCGTCGAGCGCCCATTGCGAGATGATGGAAAACAGGCCTCGTTCGACTCCCTGTTCGGTTCGCAAGGAGAGGTAGCGTTTCAAGGCCTCGCCGGGCGCACGGAATGCCCATTCGTCGGCGAGGGCAGTGAGTGAGACCTCACGTAAGTCGCCTGCGGGGAGGCTGTCGCCCCATAAAAGACAGGCCTCGGGATCTTTGGCCGCCCAAACCGGGACGAGACCGAGCATGGCGGAAACCTGCTCCTCTGCGGATGGCAAATCTGCGACCCACTGCGCGGCGGCGGCGGGATCGGTGCGCGCCCAGCCTTTCGCGATGGTGCCCTGTGCCAGATGCAGGAGGTCCGGATCGTGGTAGGACGACAGTTTTGTTAGAGCCAGTCGTGGATCCGATGCGGCCAGCATTTCAAGCTCCCGCAGGCGGTTCTGGTTTTCAGCGGAGAGTTCAGTCGGCCCCGCCGGACGGGTCACGAGGTGCGGGTCGTTTCCGGGATGCCGGGCGGGCGGTGTGATTTTCGAGTCGGCGCGTTCCTCCTCAATTGCCGGTGGCCTGAAATAGCGCCCCCCTACGCCACCGACCATGATGGCCGCCGCGATCGCAAGACCCGTGCCGATTGGATTGCGCACGTGAATTGGGATCAGAGATACTTGCGCGTCAGGGTGAAGCGGCCGGTTTGCGCGCCGTCCTTGTAGGTTCCCTTCAGGACGAAATTGGTGTCAATCGTTCCTGCGATGGTGGTGCCGTCATTGGAGGCGCCAATCAACTTGCCGCTCGAATTGACGACACTCTTGGCGGGATTGACCGCACTGTTCAGGCCGCCGCCACCAGAGCTGACGGCAAGGAAGTGTCCACCACCGCTGATGGCTCCCCACAAATTGAGGTGATCCGATGAAGATCCGATATAGATGCCGGAATACTTGGAAGCCGCGATAGTTCCGCTGACAGAGGCGAGCAGCGCGAGGACGGCAATGTTTGTGACGGCTTTTTTCATAGCAATCCATTTCAGGGAAATTCACGAAGCGAGTCAAGGAGCCATTCTCACCCTTCGCTCCGCTCCTTGACCGCCGCGCCGTCCTTGACCGTGTCCGGCGGGTGGAGCAGGACTTTGTCGCCGGCTTTGAGGCCGGATAGAACTTCCGTTAGATGGCCGTCCGAGTGGCCTGCCCCGACGGTGGCGAGACGCGCCGTTCCGTTCTGATAGATGAAGGATTTCCAATCGTTACCCTCGCGGAAAAGCGCGCCGGATGGCACGACCGGCACGTCGTCGGAATGCCATACCGCCACTCGCACCTCCACACGGTAGCGATCGCCCAAGGCCTTCGCGGCTGCCGGGGGATCGAGCAGATCGCTGAGCACATAGACCCGTTGTTCCTCCACGCCGAGAGCGGAGATCTTGGTGAAAGCCGCGGGTTCGATCCTGCGGACGCGGCCCTTGAGAGCGGTCTCGCCGCCCCATTGTTCGACTTCCACGGCGTCTCCGGGATGGATGGTGACTGCGTCCCTGGAGAGAATCTCCGCTTCGATTTCGATGTCCGCCGGATCGCCGATCTCAAGGATCTGCGTGCCGGGGGAAACGATGGTTTCACTTTCCTGCATGACCCGGAGCACAAGGCCGGAAACGGGAGCCTTCATCTCGACGAGATCGCCCGCAGCACCCGCGTCCGGGCGTTGTAGCGCCGCCTTGGCCTGGGCGAGTTCGTAGTCGATGACTTGAAGCGCGAACTCGGCGGCGCGGACCTCGGCGGCCTTGATCGATGCCTCTGCTTCCATGCGGTCGCGGTCGGAATCGGAAAGGGAGCCGTCCTTTCTAACAGACCGCATGCGGTCGCGGTCCGCCTCGGCCATCTTGAGTGCGGCGCGGGAGGCTTCGAGCGACTCTTCGGCCTGCCTGCGTGACGCCTCGCGCATGGAGACGACGGCTTCCGCCTGCACTCTGGCGCGCGGGTCGAGGATGGGCGAGGCGACCGGTTCGATGGTCGTCAGCAAGGACTTTCCTGCCTCCACGGTGTCGCCGGCCTTGAGTGGCACGCGGCGCATTCTTCCGGCGACGGGAGCGGCCACGACGTAGCGGTTGCGGATGCGGGTTTTGCCCTCTTCCGATACGCGCACGGTGAGTGGTGAACGTGCGACGATGCCGGTTTCAACGAGGATGGGCTTGGGCCACAAACCCCATGCCACCAAGCCGAGCAATGCAGCTCCCATCAGCCAGGGAATGGAGCGCCGGACGAGGTGCCTGCCGCCCGGGTTGCGTTTGGATTCCCATGGGGCTTCCTCGCCATGGTTCGGTGTGTTGGGGATCGCCATGGTCTCGTGCCACCTTTCTTAAGCGAGCAGGCGGCTTGATACAAGGACCGCCCTCTGCCGGGTTGGGGAGGTTTTTCAGCAGCTTGGGCTGGCGCGGGCGCTGGAATCCGGCTATGCCCACATCCGCCTCGCGGCGAAAATCCCATGACTCCCGATCTCACCGTCATCAAGGCCGGCACCGGCGTGCTCACGAAATCCGCTGATGGCACGCTCGACCGCGCGGCCCTCGTGCACCTGGTTTCGGCCATCGCCGCCTTGATTGAGGCCGGTCACCGCTGCCTGTTCGTTTCCTCCGGTGCCGTCGGTTCCGGTGTTTCCGCCTTCGGCCTCGCCGAATATCCCAAGGACACCGCAACACGCCAGGCCTGTGCCGCCGTAGGCCAGGCGCGGCTGATGCAGACCTACAGCAGCCTGTTTTCCAACTTTGACGTCACCATCGCCCAAGTCCTTCTCACCGCCGCTGACCTCGGCACGCCGGAACGCGCGGGCTACGTCTCGGACACGGTCGGCCGTCTTCTATCAGAACCGCGCATCTTGCCGATCATCAACGAGAACGACTCGGTTGCCGTCGAGGAGCTGAAGTTCGGTGACAACGACATGCTTTCCGTGCGCGTGGCGAAACTGGCCGGTGCCCGCCGCGTGATCCTGCTCACAAGCGTGGATGGTTTGTTAGATCCGGAGACC
>CANBTO010000131.1 GCA_947372405.1 Verrucomicrobiaceae bacterium | reverse complement strand
CAGGTTCTGGAGGTTATGCTGGCGGCAGCCGTGGAGCCGGATGGACGTGGAAACTTTCGCGCGGGATGACACGCGGGGATTCTAGGTGGGAAACGCCGGGCCGCCAGTGGAAGTGTCGGCTTTACGGTTGAAAATTCCAGCCGTCACTTTGCGTTGGTTCTTCCGGCCGAACTGCCACTGAGCATGAGGTCCGGGAAATAGCTTTCGGTACCGCGGGCCTTGTCGATTTCCTCCTGAATTTCAGTGATCGCGCCGGAATCCCTCGAGGGATCCAGCCTCTGGATCTGCTTTTCAAGGCCAAGGATATAAGTGGAGGTGAGCTGGACGAGCGAACGATGGAGTAGATCGTCGATGGACTTTTCCTTATCGATGTATTCTTCCAGGAGTGGCACATAATGCTCCACGTCCTGGACGGCGCGATTTGACAGACTCGTCTTGGTGATGTCCGGGGGAATGCGGTTTCCTTGGTCCTGGCAGATCTTGATGTAACCTTCGAGGCTGTTTTCGGCTTTGATGCGGGGTGGTTTTCCTTTTTCCAACCTCCAGATTTTGCGTTTGATGGCCTTTTCGTATTCATCAATGTTTGCGACGAGGCTCGCGTCGTGTTTGGCGACAAGCGGATTGGCCTTGTCCTGCATGATGCTGCGGGCTTTCTCGAAGAACGCCGGAACATCGAACTTCGGCTGCTGGTTTTCCACCGTCGGTTCGGTGGAGCCAAGTGCAGAGGTTTCAAGCGTGGTTTTTGTCAAGGGCTCCGGTGCGGCCTGTTCGGATGTGTCCGGATTTGGCGCCTCATGGGTTTGTGGCGCAATTTCTGTCTGCGAATCCGTTTTCGACTTGGCCGCGTAATTTTCCCATAAGTGGTGCGTGGTAGCGGGTTTCGAGCTTTGATTTTCCCGAATCTTTTCAGGAGCGGTAGTTTGGATGGTCTCGGGGGCTGGAAGTTTCAGTGGTGCGGATTTCAGCATGCCGGCGAATTTGAGGTAGCCGTAAATGGCGATCGCGATCGCCACCAGCAGCATGATGATGCCGGGCAGAGGGGAGGGCTTCTTCTGAATTCTAACGGTTTTTCGAACCGGGGCCGTTCTTGGAGGGGCTGCCACCGGACGGAGAGGCGCCTTTGGGGCTGCTGCTGGCCGGGCGGCCTTGGGGACGGCGGAAGACGCGATCACGCCGAGGTCCCTCGCGATCTCGGCCGCGCTTTGGTATCTGTTTGCGGGCAGTGGGTCGGTGGCCTTGCGGATGATGATGTCGAAACGGTGATCGCAGCGGGCGATTGTCGAGGCGGGCCTGCGATCCTCCGCTGGCAGGCGGCCTGTCAGAAGTTCGTGCAGCATGACGCCGACCGAGAAAATATCCGCCCTTGATCCAACGGATTGAGGTGAGTTCAGGACTTCCGGGGCAGTGTAGTGGGGCGTCCCGTAGATTTCCTCGCCGTCAGCGATTTTGTGTTCGATAGGTCGGGCAAGGCCGAAATCGCCGATCTTCGGTTGGGCGTTGAGATCCAGGAGGATATTGGAAGGTTTGATGTCACGGTGAATGATGCCGTTTTCGTGGGCGTGGGACAGCCCGCTGCAAATTCCGGTCAGCAGTCTGATGACCTCGCCCGGATCGATGGCAATGCCGTGCGCCGCGTGGAACAGCGACTTGCCGTGGACATACTCCATGATGATGTAGAGCATTCCCTCCACTTCACCAAAATCATAAACACCGATGAGGTTGGGATGGTTCAGGCGAGCCATGGCCTTCGCCTCGGCCTCGAATCCGACACGGAAAGCCTCGTCCTTGCTGAATTCCTTGGGCAGGATCTTGATGGCCACCGTCCGGTCCAGAGACTTCTGGATGGCGCGGTAGACCGCTCCCATGCCGCCTGTGGCGATCAGGAATTCAATGTGATAACCCGGGAAATAGGGCGCGAGATGTTCGGGCTCCGGGGCGATGAAGGAGATTGGTTGTGAAGGAGCGCTCATGAACGGCTGGTCAACCGGTAAGGGTGGCGGAGTTGTAATATTGACCATCCTTTGATTTCAAGGCCAATGATGGAAGCTGAGAAACTGTTACAAGATGCTTTTACGCTTGCGGAGCTTGCAAACGGAGCTTGCGCTATCGGATGAAATCCGGGAACTGAACTGCGGATGAACGAGTTCGAGACGATGGCGGCGTGTGGCGAGGATGGCATACGGAGGATGGTTGCCGCTTTTTACAAGAGGGTGCGGACGGACGATCTGCTAGGTCCCATGTATGACCACGGGGACTGGGAAGGTGCGGAGGAGCGTCTTGCGGAGTTCCTATTGTTTCGTCTGGGGGCTTCGACCCGCTACATCGATATGCGGGGGCATCCTCGGCTGCGGATGAGGCATGTCGGCTTCAGGATCGGGGTGGCCGAACGGGACAGGTGGCTTGAATTGATGACACGGGCCATGGAGGAAACTTCGGTTCCCGAGGCTGCACGCGCATTTCTTGATCCGTTTTTCGCGAGTGTTGCGGATTTCATGAGAAATCACCAGGAAGGCACGCCTTGAAGGGTTTCAACCCAGAGGCCCGTGATAGACGAGCCATTCGGGGATCTTGATCGCCGAGTTATAAAGCATGTGCAGCGCAATGGTGGCACCGAGTGATCCAGTTGCTGCATAGAGAAGTGTGCATGAAATACCGAAAATCCCGACGCTGGCCAGCCCATAGCCGTCATAGAAATGCAGGGTCGCAAACACCGCTGATGAGAGCAGGGCAGCGGGAATGACGCCCAGCCGGTTCCAAAACGAGCGGAACAACACCCCGCGGTAAAGCAGTTCCTCGGCAAGCGGTGCAAGCATGCAGGCGGACAAGACCGCAAAGACGAGGCCCCACATCCCTGCCTCGCCGGCGCTCAGACCTCCGCCAGGATCGGTCGAACTGTCCCTGCCCAGGGAGCTGCGCAGCACTTGGTCGATCAGCAGCAACAGGGAAAACAAGCCGAGGACTGTCTTTGGGGAGAACGGCTTGTTCAAGCCCATGACGCGCGCCGCATGGGATGGGCGTCGGAAAAGAAATCCGATCGCGATCAGCGAGGGAAGCAGACGGGCTGCGGAATCGAGTAAGATGGCGACCGCAGGAGGGATGTCCTGGACCGAATCAAATCCGAGTTCCAGAACCATGGTGAAGCCGATCCACGCAAGGGTAGCCACTAAAAATACGACCAGGCCCAATGGCAGCGACCATGCCCCACCGTAGCCGCGCGGCTTGGCGTGAAGGCCACGCTTCAGAACCACGAAGGTGCCGGGAAGGAAAGCCAGTCCCACAAACCCGAGCAGCCAGACCATTGACCGCAGGACTACGGCTCTCGCCCGGAGTTGCCGGCAGTCATTGCCGTAAGCCTGCCGCCATTGGCAGGCCGGGCGCATGGTTTTCTCCCATGCCTCGATCAATCTGGCGTGCCACCATGTGCCTTGATGGTTTGCCAGACGCCCGGAGGTTTCCGCGAAGTCCGACAAGATTTGGCCATGCATCATTTCCGCCAGGGTGTCTCCGACCGGCAGTCCGTCCTTCTTCGCCTTAATGATGGCAAATGCCTCCATCCCCTGCGGGCCAAGTGATTTGTCGGCTGCCAGTTTCCGGAAAACTTTGATCGCATTCTGTTGCGAGGTGGCCGGTTCCTCCACTCCGGCGAGCCACCTCAGCCATGGAGGGTCCTCGGTCATCGAATCGGCAAGACGGAGATCTCGGTCGATCTTCAACAAAGCGATCTCCTCGGTGCCGGGAGCGTAGCCCGCGGATTTTCCGAAATAATGGTCCCAAAGCCAGATCCCCATGATGAAGGCAAGCAACGCGATGAGCGGTTCGGGATAATCCCGCCGCAGAATCGCGCGATATGGATTCCCGGAAGGAATCGGGGATGACGGTTTCTTGTGGATTGCGAAACAAATTCTCCAGATCCGGCGGATTTTGCAAGCTCGGCTTGAATTTCAAATGATCCTGACCAATCAAGGCCGGCCATCACATTTTTCCATTGGCTGACTGCCGCAGTTCATCGCAGTTTTCCCCCGGAGATAAAGCCACATGCCCGACCCCACCGAATTGGTAATCACCTGTGGCTTTGCCACCGCGCTGGGCGTTTTTGCGATCTGCTCGATTGCGCGGATGATTTTCAGCAAAGAATCGTCCCGCCTGCCCGAGGTGGCTGGTATTCCGGCAACAGATGGTTCGCCGTATCTGCCTCCGGCGGAGTTGGCTTTGCCGCCCAGGCTGCCGTCCGGGCGGGTGCCAGTGTGGTTTTACCGGCCCACCGATCTGGTGGGAGCTGCCTTTGTTTTCGCCGTTTTTTCGGGACTGGTGCTCGCATCCCTGCGAGGTCCGCACAGGGATGTCTCGCAGATGGATCCTGTGGTCATGCTGATCAACATCGGATTCCAACTCGTCATGGCCGGACTGGTGACCTTCACGGTGGCGTTTCGAATCAACGTGGTTTCATGGCTTGGCTTGCGGTGGTCCGCTTGGCCCTGGGTTTTCCTGATCGCACCATGTGCCGTGTTCTTCATGTGGCTGGTTTTCGGCGGCCTGCAGTTTTGTGGTTACACGAAATGGATGGAATCCTTAGGGGTGGAAACCGTTCAGGATACCGTGAAGCTTTTTCAGAAATCGGAAAATTCCCTGGTGCTTGGCCTGATGGCCTTTGCCGCGGTGATTGTAGCGCCGGTTTGCGAGGAAATCGTTTTCCGGGGATATTTGTATCCGGTGATAAAAAAATTCTCCGGGATCTGGCCTGCGGCGATCTGCTCGGCCCTGGTCTTCGCCGCCGCGCACGGTAGCCTCGCTGCCATGCTGCCGCTGTTTCTCTTCGGCTGCCTGCTGGTGTTCATTTACGAGAAAACCGGATCCATATGGTCCAATATCTCCGTGCACCTCTGCTTCAACGGAGCAACCGTATTGATCCAACTCGCCATCCGTCACTTCCACATACCGCTGGATGCCACGCCATGACAACGTTGTCGGACATGGGTGAGGATGCTCTTATCGCCCGGTTTGTCGGATTGGTTCCGCTCGATCCATGTCCCTTGGCTGGACCAGGTGACGATTGTGCGGTCATCGATCCCGGGGAGCACGACAGGCTTCAGCTCTTGAAAACCGACGCGCTCGTCGCGAACATCCATTTCCTGCCCGATGCTCCTGCAAGGGCGGTCGGATGGAAGGCCGTGGCCCGCGTCGTATCGGACTTTGCCGCGATGGGTGGAAGACCGGAGCGCTTCCTTGTTACCGTGGCCTTGCCTGGTGATACCCTCGTTTCCTGGGCAGAGGATCTTTACAGAGGTATCGGCGATTGCCTGCAGGCTTTTGGCGCGGTGCTTGCCGGGGGAGAAACCTCATCTGTTCCCCTCGGCTCGTCTGCTGTCATCTCGGTGGCCGCCACCGGTAGCGTGAGACGTGATCAACTGGTAATCAGATCCTCTGCCGCGCCCGGTCAAGCCATACTCGTTACGGGGAAACTCGGTGGCTCGCTGCGTGGCAAGCATCTGGAATTCACTCCGCGCATTAAAGAAACCGATTGGTTGGTATTAAATCACAAACCTGCGGCAATGATGGATTTGTCCGATGGACTTGCGAAGGACTTGCCGCGTCTGGCTGCGGCGTCCGGCTGTGGATTTGTGATCGACGAGGCGGAGTTGCCGCTGGCCGCAGGCTGCTCGATCCGCGAGGCGCTGACGGATGGTGAGGATTTTGAGATGTTGTTCGCCATCGAAGCGGAGCGGGTGGCCGCGCTGTTGGAGGACTGGCGGAAGGAGTTTCCTGAGTTGCCGCTGACCGTCATCGGCCGACTGGTTTCCGCCGACGAGGGTGATTCGCTGGACGGCGGGTGGGACCACTTCGCCAAGCCGGTGAACGGTCAGGCCCACGGCACTTGAAGCGAACACCCCGACCTCATTCCGGAGCTGAGACGTCTACGGACGTTCCTCCATGTGAGTCATTGAAGCGTTTCAATATCGAGTCGCGAAGCTCGTCCGGTATGGCGGGTGTCTGTTTCACCCATTGCACAGCGGAGGCATAATCGTAATCACTCCAGGTCATCGCCACTTCTGTGGCAAGGTCCGCATCGTGACCCGGGCGGTGTTCAGGCAGAGCGGCGGCCGCGCCCGCAGGATCCGAACGCGCCCAACTGGTGAAAATTTCCCGCATGGTCAGATCGCGTCGTTCAGGATCCGCGATGATGTCTAGGTTCCGCACCGCCTCCCAAGGATGCTCCCTAGCCATGGTGGTCACGATGATGGAGTTAGCTTCATCGCGTTCATAAGGCATCCAGTCCGCGGAATGGTCCGCCACCCATTTTTCCGCCGCCTTTGGCTGGGATTCAGACCAAACTTCACAGAGCCTTGATGCCACCGTCGCAAAATCGCCGCCAAGTCCGGTTTTAGCCTGCATCAGGCGGTCGGCCGCCGCCGCAGCATCATCCCGTGCGAGGCGAACCATGCTTTCCTCGAACAACGCGCCGCGGTATCCGGCGTCCGTTTCCTTCAACGCGTGATCGAAGGCTCCGCGCGCATCCGCCTCGGCCCAAGCCTGAGCCAACGCTGAAGAAACACTGGACCTCTCAACGCCTTGAAGCCCGTCGAGCAAGGCAACTGACCACTCACCCAACGTCATCTCGGTTGGCGGAGTAGCGGCCAACCGCAGCAGTGCGGCGGTGCGGTCCGGCGAACCGGGAAGCGCTTTCAATTCCTTCAAGAGCGCGGAGCTCTGCCCAACTAGAAGCCGCCGGTCAACGTAACCGCTGAATTTTTGACTGCGCGAGGAAAGCGAAGTGCGATCCGCAAGGATCCGCTCGATATCCTCGGCCTGGTCCGAGGAAAACTGCCTGCGCGGATTCTCCTTGCCGTTGAGGCCGGGTTTCCCATGGTCCGAAGCGGCATCAGAGTTGTTCGCACCGGACTGGTGCCCCATCATAAATCCCGCGATTCCGCTCAACAACCCGAAGACCAGAAAAGCCGGCAGCGGTATCCTGATTGAACGTCCCATGACATCACCGGATCTGGCTGAACGTCATGTCCGTTGCTTTGTTAGACCAAGCGTATTTGCTCCTGCGCAATATGGAATCCGAACCGGTCATACGCAGGGAACGGTCGTACACCTGTACGAAATCGGTGAACTCCACGAGCTTTGCTCCAGCCGCAGGGTTGACTATCGAGCGGTCGATCACGGGGTTGGCAAAATCGAGACGCGGGATATCCTTCATGCCGCTCGATCCGTTGCCCACCTGTTTGAACTTCGCGGCTCCCGCATAGGGCGCGTTGGTGATTTGGTATTTGTTCCGGTAGGTCGCGTTTACCGTCGCGTCGTTGAGCGGAGAGACATGAACGATGGAAGGGCTGACCAGCAGCATCGGGCGTGGAGTCGCTGCGATGTCGGTGTCACCGGTTCCGGCCTGGCCCTGACTGTTATAGCCCGTCACGAATTGAAGGGGACCGTTGGGTTTCAACTGCGTGGAGGACCTGACAAATCCATTGTAGTATGCGGCGAACACCGCCTCGGGCGCTTTCATCGCAATCACCTTGGCCGTGCGTTCAGGCGGACCATACGCACCGAGGCCGAGTTGATCGTAGCCGTTGTTTCCACGGCCCAGCAGAACGCGTCCCGACGATCTTTCCTCGATGAACAGGCAGAATGCGGCTCCCGCCGCGATGTCCACGATTTTGGTGCCGCTTGCGAACAGTCGCGCCGGGCTGGTGAAGAATTCCTTCGAGGATTGGAGAATCTGACCATCAATGTTGTATCCGCAGCCCCATGCTTCATTGGTGGTTGCCGTGAGGAATAACGAATAGTCGATGCCAGCGGAAACCTTGCGGATGGCGGGCAAACCGGGAATCCGCTTGGGGCTGGCATGATTGACTTTGTCTCCCAGGCCCAGAGAGCCGTTGTCATTCTTGCCGCAGCCAAAGACCCTTCCGTCCTTGGCCAAAAGCAGCGCGTGATCCTTGCCGCAAGCGATCGATTTGATCGGTGGCAGCCCGGTAACCGGCGTCGGCAATTTACGGTTGTTGAAATCCCCCAGGCCGAGCTGGCCGTATATGTTGCGTCCCGTTGACCGGACGCTTCCATCTTCCATCAGGAAGAAGCTGAAATCGTCCCCGGCCGCCACGGCAGTCACTCCGGTGAGAATCTTGCGGCGTGAAGGGCCTGAAACCAAGTCACCCGTTCCCAATTGGCCCGAATCGTTCGCGCCGAACGCATACACGTTGCCTCCGGTTAGATACAAACTGTATAAATAACCACATGCCATATCGGTGACGTTCGCCGCGATTTTACGCGGGCGCGTCACGTTGTCAACGGACGAGGCCAGGCCCAACTGACCGTCACCGTTGAGTCCACATGCCGTCAAATCACCGTTTTGTAGCAGCACGAGGGTGTGCTCGGTGCCGCCTGTGGCCTTGATGGCCTTGTAGGACTGCGCATGGAGGGGCGCGTTGGCGCTCATCATTGCCAGAATGATGGAAATCGAAAGGGATGGTCGAAATTTCATGGAGGGAACGACCCATAAAGATCCAATCTGATCCAAGCGAGGAGATTCGGCGAGGAATTCGTAACACGTGGAGGTCCGTCGTGGAGGTTTTGACAATGATCTCGAAACCACCCTGCGTTTTGCTTGGCTTTCTGGAGCCGTCACATGGCCCCGGCTGGTGACCCGGGAAACGCTGGATGTGGTCCTTCAAATGAAATCCATTCAACTCGCTCCATTTCGCGCTTTGTCCGTGATCGTCATGCCGGTCGTTTCCGCATCGCCGCGCGACTCAGCCGGGGCCGGGGAATTCAAAAACGGCCGCGTGGATTATCTCAAGGTGACATAGGGTTGATCCCCCGGGTTGACCGCGAGCGGGCGTGTGTAGCAGCATGCCGCATGGAGTTTCCGGAAAATTTCACCTGGGGTGTGGCGGCGGCGGCCTATCAGATCGAGGGCGCGGCGTATGAGGATGGCAAAGGCATGAGCGTATGGGACATGTTCTGCCGCCAGCCGGGAAAGGTCCTGGACGGACACACTGGAGATGTCGCTTGCGATCACTACCACCGCTACCGCGAGGACGTCGTGATGATGAAAAGCCTGGGCGTCAGGAACTACCGGTTTTCGATCAGCTGGCCGCGGGTGATTCCGGCGGGCACGGGCGCGGTCAACAAACCCGGGCTGGATTTTTACGACCGCCTCGTGGACGAGTTGTTAGGTGCCGGCATCACGCCGTGGGCGACCTTGTTTCATTGGGATTATCCCAACGAATTGTTGATTCGCGGCGGCTGGCTCAAGCGCGAAAGCGCGGAGTGGTTCGCCGATTATGTCGGCGTGATCGCGGACCGTCTATCAGATCGGGTGGAACATTGGATCACTCTCAACGAGCCGCAATGTTTCATCGGCTTCGGCCACGCCAGAGGAACAAACGCGCCGGGACTTCGCCTGGACACGGCGGAGTGCCTGCTGGCGGGCCACCATGTGTTGCTCGCGCACGGCATGGCGGTGCGGGTGCTGCGTGCCCGTGCGAAGAAACCCGCAAAGATCGGCTGGGCGCCGGTGGGCGTCGTTTCCATGCCGAGGGATGGCGCATCAGAGCGCGATGTGGCGGCCGCGCGGCAGGCGATGTTTTCCGTGACCGGAGGCGACAGCGTTTCGATGGAAATGCCCGCCAACCTGTGGTCCAACACCTGGTGGGGGGACCCGGTGGTTTTCGGCAAATATCCCGAGGATGGCGTCGCACTGGCCGGAGCGGCGATGCCCGCGATCCACGAGGGTGACATGGAGACCATTTCGCAGAAAATCGATTTCTACGGGGCGAACATTTACTCCGGCACCTTCTATCAGGCCGGTGAGAACGGCCAACCGGTGCGCCTGCCGCATTCGCATGGCACACCACTCTCCGCCTTCAAGTGGCCGGTGGTTCCATCGAGCCTGCGCTGGGGGCCACGTTTCCTCCACGAGCGCTACCAACTGCCGGTGATCGTCACCGAAAACGGCGTTTCGCTGGCCGACTGGGTGAGTCTGGACGGCAAGGTCCACGACCCGCAGCGCGTCGATTTCCTGCAACGCTACCTCAGCGAGTTGAGACGCGCGATTGCTGACGGCGCGGACGTCCGGGGCTATTTCCATTGGTCCGTCATGGATAATTTCGAGTGGGCGGAAGGCTACAAACAACGCTTCGGACTTGTGCATGTGGACTATGAAACCCAGTGCCGCACACCCAAGGACTCGGCTTGGTGGTTCCGCGATCTCATGGCCTCGCGCGGCACGCTGCCGGATTAATCCCTGAGCTCGCTGGTTGAAAAACGAAAAATCCCCCGCATGCTTGCCGTATGACCGCACCCAGATGTCGCCTATGACTATGATTTACCGGATTACTGTTGCTTTGGGCTTGTTGCTTGTCCTTCCCGGATGCGACTCGTCATCGGGAGGTGCCGCCTCGAAAAACGTGGCCGCTTCCACGGTGGAAGTCGTGAAACCACAGCCCAAGCCCATGGTGCTGCCGACGAAGGTTTC
>CANBTO010000130.1 GCA_947372405.1 Verrucomicrobiaceae bacterium | reverse complement strand
GAACCGCTGCGCGAGGTGCGGGATCAATCCCACCCGTGGGCCGGGCTCGGACTCAACCTGGAACGCGCACGTCATTGGCATCCACTCAACCGCGGACTATGGGTCGGCGCACGTGTGACGCTCGCCGGCCATCTCCTGCAGGCCAAGGGTGATCGTGTCGCCATGCACTCGTCCGTCGAGGTGCGTTATCCGTTTCTCGACGAGGAAGTTTTTGCTTTCACCGCGAAACTCCATCCGCGATGGAAACTCAATGGATTCCGAGACAAGCACCTCCTGCGCCTCGTGGCGGAACGCTGGCTGCCGAAAGAAATCGCCCGCCGCCACAAGGTCATCTTCCGCGCTCCATTGGATAGCTTCCACATCGAGCCGGAGCCGAAATATATCGGCGAGCTGCTGAGCGAGGATTCATTGCGACGCACCGGATACTTCGATGTTGCTGCGGTGGGGCATTGGCGCAAGGCCTTCCGGCAGTTGCGGCCCAACTCACTGCCCAGACTCTCGATGGAAATGGGACTCGCCGCGGTCGTGGCCACCCAGCTCTGGCATCACACGTTCATCGACGGCTCGCTTGCGGATCTTCCGGTGTGGTCGCCCGGCGAAGCATAGTCTGGCCAGGCTGTATCAGCGCGGCTGCCTCCAGTGGCATTTCACGGCATTTTCGCTAGCGCCGCACGGCCTAACAGTTTCATTTCCGGATCGTCCTTTTCCGTGTTTGTCATCGCCAGTCCCTTTTCGATGAAGCGCCTTGCGGTGGCATGGTCGCCCATCTGTTCATAGGTGATCCCCTCCTCGACGTAGTGCCTGAGCCGGTGGGGATTGATCGCAATGGCTTTCTCGAAACAGGTGATGGATTCCGCGTTGGTGCCGGTCGGCAGGCTGCCGAAGAGAACCTCTCCCATGACCCGCTTGACGCCGGTGACATTGGCAAGCGACTGGTGCCAGCGCCCCAACACATGCCATGCGGAATCATTGCGGGGATCGAGCTTGATCGCCTTGTCCACCGCCGTCTTGATCAGCGGCGTGGCATCGACCTGCTCCTTTTTTCCCAGATATGGCATCATCTTGCCATAGGTGATGGCCGGAGAAAGTTGCGCTTCCGAATCCTTCGGACTTAACAACGCCGCTTTTCGGCCGTATTCGAGGGCGATGCCGCCGAGCCTGAGTTTTTCCGGGACTGTCCCGGCGTCCGCCATCTGGTGGCGGTATTGTCTGGCGATGCGCAATAGGAGTTTTACGTTTTCCGGTTCGAGTTTTTCAGCGGGAAGATAATATTCCAAGGCGTGGGTGGGATCGAATTTCGCGTCTTGAACATCACCTTTGGCGATGAGTTCGGCAGCGGAACCTGCATTGTCGGCATGGCAGGTCAGGCACAAGGCCGCGATTACGAGAAGCAGCCGGATGAATGGGATGGGAATCATGTGGAGATACAAGTTGGGCCACGATATTCGTGGTGAGGTTCAATGGATTCAGGGTTTGGATGCCAGCAACCTTCCGGCGTTAAGTAGACCGGCCTCGCTGAGGCGCGGGCCGACGAGCTGCAGGCTGGTGACGGGTATGGTTTTTCCTTTCGGCGGCATGGGAATCGGAATGGCGAGGGCTGGATTCCCCGAGAAGTTCACTCCAACGGTGTTCTGGGAGTTGAATACCTGCCACTCGAATACGATGGACGAGCCGAACCAAGGGAACGCCGGCGGCAGTGAGTTGAGGGTGGGCGTGGCGATGAAGTCCACTTTCCGGAAGACCCGGGCGAGCTCGCGCTGCCATGCGGCTTTTCTTTTCAACGCCGCTTTGTAGGTGGTGTTGTAGTTCAATTCGCCTTTGGCAATCACCAGTTTCGTGGTGGCTCCCACTCCGGGTTTGTCCGCATATTTCCCGTCGTTGAGCCATGCGTCGGCAAGTGCCACGGTTTCCCCGTCACTATCAGCCTGGGCCCACGCGGCTGCGAACGAATGGTTGAGTTCCACGACCTTGAAGCCGCGGGCCGCGAGCGCCTCGTCGATGGCCTTGTCGATTGCGGGATCGGTCCCGCTGAGATGCAGCCTGCCGATCCGGATCTGTCCGGCCGTCGGTTTCGCGGCGACCGCTTCCGCATATCGGCCGCTGAAGCCGCGTTGCAACAGGTCCATGCCCAGCACCAAGTGTGGGATGTCCGCAGCCATGGGACCAACCGTGTCGAGGTGTTTGGGGGAAATCGGGAACACACCCTTGGTGGAAACCAGGCCGTAGGTGGTCTTCAATCCATAGATGCCGCAGCATGCGGCGGGGACGCGGATGGATCCACCTGTGTCCGTTCCGAAGGCGATGTCCGCCCTGCCGCTGGAAACCGCAACGGCGGACCCGCTGGACGAGCCGCCCGGGATGGCTTTGTGCTTGCGATCCCAGCGGTTGACAGGTGTGCCGAAATACGGGTTGTCGCCGGACACCGTCACCGCGAACTCCGTTAGATTGGTTTTGCCCACGATCCTGACATGGCGCTCGCGGGCGATTGCCAGACATTCGGCATCACGCCGGGCGGGGGCGCTGTTCCGGGCAACATACTCGGAGCCGGCGCTGGTGACCAAGCCCTTCATGTCGATGAGATCCTTGACGGCCAGACGGACTTCGCCATCGCCCGCGGGAGGCGGCCAGTATGCGATGAACGCCTGCTCCTGCGTCGTCCTCCGGCTATGCGGCGGGTAGGCGCAACCGATGAACAGGCTGGCAAGGAGGGATCCGGGCAGAACCCGTCTGGCAATCACGCGGTAAAGAATATTCATGACGTTTCAATCTGGCGGTGAATGCCAAGTGAGAGGGGAAGATGCCCCGCCATCCGCTCGTGTGCCATGGGGTGAAACCCGACCTTTCCGATATCGTTCGCCGCCAGTGATGGATGCGTTCACCTGAGGTAGGGATACACCCCATGGCATGCCGGAGTATGCGCGCTTATGGTCTGAGCCTATGGATAAATTACAAATCAAGGGCGAGTGGAACATCATCAAGGGAAATCTCAAACAGAAGTGGGCCCAGCTAACGGATGATGACCTGCAGTTCATCGAAGGTAAACAGGATGAGTTGCTGGGACGCATCCAGAAGCGCACCGGTGAAAGCCGCGAAGCAGTGGAGAAGGCGATCAAGGACTACCGTGCCGACCTCGCATCGCAGCCCGCCAATGACCTGTGAAGGTCTTTGAGAATTCAGCAATCACCATCAAACCAACCATCGAAAGAACCTGAATCATGTTAATGACCATCGCAATCGTGCTTCTCATCCTTTGGGCGCTGGGACTGGTGACCAGTTCCACGCTTGGAGGCTTCATTCATATCCTGCTGGTAGTGGCGGTCATCATGATCCTCGTCCGGCTGGTTCAAGGTCGCCGCGTCCTTTGACGCCGGACGGCAGGTCTCTTCAAATAGAAATTCTTATCCAATATTCATGAAATCAATCATCTCGTTTTTCACCGCCGCGATCCTCGCGGTTTCGGCGATTCCGTCCGCGCATGCAGAGGCGGCGGTCTCCGTCGATTTCTTTTACAACCATCTGGGTAATTATGGAAGCTGGCGACAAGTCGGCGACTATGGTTACTGCTGGCATCCGGATGGTGTCGGGGATGACTGGAGCCCTTACAGCGACGGTCGCTGGGTTTATACCGACGCCGGATGGACCTGGGATTCGGAGGAGCCTTATGGCTGGGCCGTTTATCACTATGGCCGCTGGGCGAACGTGGGGAGCGTCGGCTGGGTCTGGGTTCCAGGAACCGAATGGGGTCCGGCATGGGTCTCGTGGCGTCGAAGCCCGCAGTATGTGGGCTGGGCACCGCTTCCGCCCGAAGCACGTTTCCGTATCAGCGTTGGATTCAACTCCGGTGTGGATGATTATTACAACATCGGACCCTCGCACTTTAGATTTGTGGAGGGACGCAACTTCGGCGCTCCGCGCCTGAGATCGGTGTTCGTGGATCGCCGGGAGAACATTACCATCATCCATCAGACGACGAACATCACGAACATCACTTATGTGAACAACTCCGTCCACAATGGTGGCCCGGACTATGACGAGCAGTCACGAATGAGCAGCACTCCGATCAACCGCTACAAGCTGGACCGCCGCAACAAGTTTGATGGCGATCCACATGGACAAAAGGCCGAGCAGCTCAGGGCACATGTTTCAGGGGACTCGATGAGCGTCATGGCGCCGACCTTTTCCGAAAAGGCATCCGCCCCTCCGTCGAAACTCGCCGGCAAGGTCGAAAAGACCCAGGTCAGCCATGGATGGGAGAATGCGGGATCGCCCGCTGAAGTCGCGGCGCTGCGGACGAAGATGAAGAAACAGGACGCGGAACCGCGCGATGTCCCAAAAAAGACGGAACCCACCAAGGAGCCCAAACCGAAGGTCAAAGGAAAACCTGAAAGCGTGACGGAGCCAAAGAACCCGAAGGAGGAAAAACCCTCGAAGGTGGAGTCTGAAAAACCGGCGAAAAACGCGGAAAAGGGGGTGCGTCAACCTGCTCCTGACAAGACAGGAGACGCCAACAAGGCCCGGCGTCCGGATAAGACAGGAGACCCCAACAAGGCTCAGCGTCAGCCTCCCGCCGATTCAACCCGCGAGAGCAACAAACACGTGGAGAGGAATGGAAAAACCGAACCCCGCAGCCCCGCGGCAGAGGATACGCCGAAACCAAAGACCGAGAGAAAGCCGGAACCAACAAATCCGGACGCACAGCCCAAGAAGGGAAGCGGCAAGGGATCCGGGGCAAAGGACAAGGACACTAACGAAGAAGCACCCAAACCCTAGTCGCTGACTTTTCAGGACGATATCTCGAAAGGCCCGATGGCGCTCAATGCGCTGTCGGGCTTTTCAATATGACTGAGGAGCCCTTGGCTTGGTTTTAGCCACAAAGAGAACGCAATGATCACAAAAAAGAAGCATTCCTTTGTGTTCTCTGTGCTCTTTGCGGTTCATCATCCTGCTGGTTGTAGTCTGAACCGCAGTTTTGAAAATAGGACACATCCTGCCAGGAACACGCCGTTCGTCATGAACTCATGAGGGCAGTATCCGTTCGTCTCGGCCTGACTGACGCAGCCCGGGCATCGCAGGAGCGGGGGATGTTGGCAATCCGGTTTCGGCTGGCCGAACGGCTTCGAACCAAGCCTCAGCCGCCGATCTCGGTGCGGCCGGAAAGCTGGGCGCCTTCCTCCATCGAGAACACCTTGGATTTGATGTCGCCGTTGATGCGGGACTTGTCCTTCAGTTCGCAGCGCTCGGAGGTGATCTTGCCCTCAACCTTGCCGTAAACCTTCACCTCGCCGGCGGTCACGTCGCCCTTGATGATTGCGTTCTCGCCGATGGTCACCCGCCCCTTGTCGGAGTTGATCTCACCTTCGATCTTGCCGTCGATGATCATGTCGTTGGAGAAGCGGATGGAACCGGTGATTTCGATTCCGCTGGAAAGAACGTTGGTCGGATTGGCCATAACGGGGGAGAAGGGAACAAAGGCCCGCCCCCTTGGCAATGGCAAAGATCAGGGGGGCAGCACTCGGGTGTGGGAATTTCCACGAAATGAGGAAATCGAGACGCGTAGCTGGGCATTTCCGGTCAGACTAACGCGCCAGAACTCCATGGAAACCCGCCCGCGACGGCCCCGGCGCATCACGCCCGACCTAAGGGATCGCCGGGAAATGGAAAATTCTGGAAAACATCAGACAAGATGATGGACGCGGTGCGTCTTGGCCAATGAACCTGTCACTGTCATCCTGTCTGCATGAACGACCAAGAACTCGAACGAATCTACGATGCGCACGCATCGGGCTTGTTTCATTATCTGGTCACGTTCACGAAGACCGAGGCGGATGCACGGGATCTGCTGCAAGAGCTGTTCATCAAGCTCGCGCGCGGCGTGGAGTTTGAGATGCAGAGCGAGAAGGCGTTTCTTTATCGACTTGCGCACAACCTCGCGATCGACTGGCTGCGGCGGCGCAAAGTGCGCTGGAATGGCGAGGAGCGGTTGCTCAAAGAGCTGGCCGACGGACATCAAACAGTGCCCGATCCTGATGCGCTGGTGCTCGCACATACTCTCGCGCAGGCCATGAAATCGTTGCCGAACGAGCAGCGCACGATCCTGCAACTCAAGTTGTGGGACCGACTCACCTTTGAGGAAATCGCGGAAGCCCAGAACATCCCGCTCAATACGGCGGCGAGTCGCTATCGCTACGGATTAGACAAACTCCGGACGCTGCTGCGTCCCATTTACGAGGAACTGCAATGAACAACGACGATCTCGAAAAGAAACTGCACATGCTTACCAGCGTACTGCGGCGTCCCGATCCTACGTCCGCGTGGAAGGAGGAGATTCTTGCCCGAGCGCGACAAGAAGCGAGCTTGACGCCGATGCCGCGGACGCTCCCTCCACGCTGGCTGATGCTTGGCTGGGCGGCTGCGTGGATGGCAATCCTCGCGCTGAATTTCTCCATGACAAAGGACGGCACAACGAATGACTGGGTGAACCGGACGAAAATGCAGTCACCCCCCATGTCCACTCCTTCGCATGAAGAGCTGTCCGCACTCATTGCTTTTGAACAACGAAGAAACCTCGAACTCGAACTCCCATGATGAAATTCCTCAAACGCTGCTGGCAGAACCGCTGGACCCGCCGCTTTGTCTGGTCGGCGATCACGCTCGTCACCCTGTATCTCTTGCTTTGCACATGGCTCAACTGGCATTGGGCCAGGCAATGGACTGCGACCGCGAACATGCTGCAAGCGGAAGGCGAGACGCTCGATTTCCGAGCGCTGGCGAATGATCCGCTTCCCGAATCTGAAAACTTCTGTGCGATCCCTTTGCTCAAGGACATCAGCCTCGTCGTGGACAACGATAGCAGCAAAGGAGAGCCTGCGGCGAAACGGAAGAAGCTTGAGGATATCAAGCTTCCCGAAGGCAATGGAAGCAATAAGCGCCCGAAATTCCCGAGTGCCGGATTTGGAAAAGCAACCGACCTCAAGGCATGGGCCGAATGGTTACGCAAGGATGGCTCCGTGCCCATGCCCGCGGATTCGGGAAATGCAGCGCAGGATCTTGTCACCGGCCTAACAAAATACGGCCCAGTCGTGAGTGAACTCACCTCTGGCCTCGACCGCGCTCAAGCCCAGTGGACACCGGAGTGGAAAAACCGCGAAATGCCGGATTGGCTCTTTGGACTTCAGATGCCGCACATTACCGCCATCAGAGCCATCAACCGAACTCTCGCCCTGCGCTCTACGGCAGCCGCACGTGCTGGTGATTCGACTCGGGCGCATGCGGAAATTCTGGTCATGACACGCATCGCTCAGGCGAATCTGAACGACCCGCTTCTCGTCGGGATGCTCGTCGGAGCAGCGGACACCGCAACGATCTGCGGCAGCACATGGGAATTGTGCGCCACACATTCCGGCACCGCCCAGGACTTCGCCAAACTGGAATCCGCGATTTCCTCGCTCGATTTCCATCGGGCCACCCTCCGGGCGTTCCGGGGTGAAATGGCGGCCTGCGTGAACTCGTTGCAATCCCTCAAGCGCAATCCTTCCACCGCCCTGGGCATGATCCTGCTGAATGGCGAGGAATCTCCGACAAAAGCCTCTCCCGCCTCGATTGCCATGCGTGCGGTTCCGCTGGGCTTTTTCGACGCGAGTGCCGCTGTGATGGCCGATCAGGAATTCAAATATCTCATCAAACCGCTCAGGGATCACGGCTGGAGAGAGGCTCTTGATTCATCAGCGGAACACATGAAAGTGATCATGGACGTGAAAGAGAAAATCTGGACGCATCCCGAATATATGATGGCCGTGTTAATGACTCCCGCGATGTCCTCCACCATCCACAACGCGATCTACGCGCAGTCCATCACGAATCAAGCCGTCATCGCCTGTGCGCTTGAACGGCACCGCATCGAAAACGGATCTTATCCCGACTCGCTCGACTCGTTGAAGCTCACCAATGGCAAGCCCCTGCCACTCGACGTGATGAACGACAAGCCGATGGGTTACCGCAAAACTCCTGATGGAGCCTACATGCTCTGGAGCGTAGGCATCGATGGCAAAGACGATGGAGGCAAGCGTGTGCTCGACAATAAAAACCCGGAAGACACAAAGTTCTCGGCCGAGAAGTATTCGGGAGACTGGGTATGGGATTTCCAAGGAGAGAAATAGCAACAGGCTTCCGGTCGAAGCCCCCCCAGGGCCTGATCCCGCGCCGCGCAGGTTGCCGTTTCAAGCCGGGCCGACATGTCAGTGAATGGGGATTGCCTCAGTCGTCGGAGCAGGCAGAATCCCGGCTCGTACCTATGGAAGACGACTCGATTCTCAAGCGCCTGCATGAATTGGAACGCGAAGTGTTTTCGCTGCGCTCCCAACTGACACCGCCCAAGCACCCGTGGCGGCGGATCCTCGCCAAATCCGTCCTTTTTCGCGGCGATCGCCACCGCGACCTATGTGAAGTTCGCGTTCAATATCGACTACTTCCAGGCCTACCGTAATGCGGCGTCGGTTAAGCGCCTGTCCGAGTTCCACCGGCAGATGGGGGACGAAATGTTCCTGCACTACAACTGGAAGCAGGCACTGGACAGCTACAAGGCGGCGACCACGGCTAACCCGGCCAACACCACCGCGGCGGTGGGCGAGGTGAAAGCCGCCGTGATGATGCCGGAAGCGGGCCATCAGTTTTGCGACCCGAGCGTGGTGAACGCCAAGCTGGACAAGCTCCGTGAACTCTATCCGGACGATCCACAGGTGGCCTACCTCGATGCGTTGCAGTCATTCAACAGCGGGCAGACCGCCAAGACGCTGGAGCGGTGCGACGCGGTGCTGGCCAAATTCCGGCGCTTTCCCGGCGGCTACCTGCTCAAGGGCTATCTCCAGCAGAACAATGCGGATTTCAATGGTGCCATCAAGACGCTGGAGGACTTGCTGGCTTTCGACCCCGACAACGGATTGGCGCAGTCCAATCTGGGATATTGTTATCTGCTGACAGGCCAAACGGAATCCGTGATGAAACAATTGGAAGAGGGCATGCGGAACTATCCGACGATGGTCAACGCCATTAGTCTGGCAGAGGCCTTGCGCATGGCCGGAAACTTGGAACAGGCCGGACGGCTGCTCGATCAAACCGACCGTTTCGTCGCCACGCCGGGCATGGAGAACGAGTATTTCGTCGTCAGTCAGTGATTATGGAATCATCTTCCGGAAAAGGCCGGAGATACGGTGAGTTCCACCGCGACGATACTTGCAGCACGCTCGACCAGAAGCGGGCGGTGTTGAGGATCAGCCAAGGCATGCTTGAGCTTTCCACAGGCAAGGATGATGCGGCGCTCGCCCGGTTCCGCGAATCCCTGAAGCTCGAGCCCCTCTGCCGGGATTTCCTCGTCAAAAAGTTGCGTGCAACCGCGTATTCCGGAATCGATGTGGAGGCGCAGAAGGCCCGCATGACCACGTTGGCGGACAGAATTCAGGCAGGCGGGAATCCATAAAAGGCGGTCCGGCACAGGGAAAACTCAGGAATATTCGACTTGGGATTACAGAACCACTGCAGGGTCCAGTTGCCTGATCCTGGATTTGGCTTTTTCAAGAGTTTCCGCCGCGCCTGATGCCACCAGCCAGTAGGCGGCGATGGTGGCGGACCGCTGGAGGCCGAGCTTGCAGTGGATGAACACACGCCGCTGCGGTTGTTGCTCGCGGATGAAATCCAGCGCCCGGCCGATATCCGCGGGCGAGGGCGGCACGAGGTCCAGCAGGGGGAGGTTGAAATAACGCGCGAGTTCCCGGAAAACCACGGGCGCGTTGGTTTCCGCTGTTAGATCGAGAACCGCCAGCGGGCCTTCGTTCAGCAGCGCCTTGGCTTCGTGCGCGACCAGCTTCCTGCCGAAGAAAACGCCCGGCGTGATCTCGCGCCATGCCGGTTGCCGTTTCAACCAGCGCCGTTGCACCAGCCAGCCGACGAGCAAGGCCGGCAGGAGACACCACTCCGCCGAGGGCGAGAGCGTGCCGTTTTCCTTGCCTAACAGACGCGACATGCCGCTGGCGTAGGCCAGCGCGAAGATACCCAGCGACACCGCAGGCCATGCGAAGCCGAACCAGAGAAACGCCAGCCCCGAGCAGAGCAGGGTCCCGGCGCCATATGCCGCCGCGAGATTCAACGAGGGATTCCGCGTATGCGCCTGCCGCCTGTCCGGTACCAGCGCGGTCACAATCCATCCGGTTAGAAATCCGGTGGCCACGTCGATGACATGGTGCTGCCACACCAGCAGCGTGGAGAGTCCGATGAGCATGAACCAGGTCTTGACCACCCTCCGCAGGCTGCCCGTCAGATGCGCGCCGTAGAACACCCAGACCAACGAGCGCAGGCTGATGTGCAGCGAGGGTGCGAGGTTGTAGGGCATGTCGTTGATATACAGCGCGCGGAATAGCGGTGCCGTCCAACCGGCGGGTTCAGGGCGTGGCAGTCCCATCTTCAGCGGAAACAGCAGGAAACACAGGCCGCTGATCAAGGTCACGGCGACGAGGCGTTTGGTCAGCAGGTTCAGTTCCGCCTTG
>CANBTO010000129.1 GCA_947372405.1 Verrucomicrobiaceae bacterium | reverse complement strand
GGGTTTCCGGCGCGGCCGGTCCATTCCTCCTTCAGGTTGAGGAAACCTCCGCTCCAGATTCTTCTAACCGAAAGCATGCGTGGATCGAAGCTGTAGCTCATGCCATCGGGCAGTCCGACGTGGACGGCGCGTCCGCTCAAGCCGACGAGTGGCGCACGCTGCACCCGCGGGCGCGTGGCGACAGGGATTTCCCCCGGAATCTCCAGCAACGATTTGGCGGCCACTTCGTTTTTCCGCTTCAGCATCACCTTGGCCGGTCCGGCCTTGCCGGGATCCGCCATGCTACGCAGATAGTGCCAGATCGATTCCAGATCCTGGTCCCTGATCACTTCCGGAGCGAAGGCCGGCATGATCGGTGGATAGGCGGTGCCTTTGGTCGGTCCCGATTCCGCCACCACCAGGTCTTCCGTCGGCTTGCGCACCGACTTCATGAGGTAGTCCAGGTTGGCCTTGACCATTCTCTTCTCGCCGCTCGCGGCCAGGACCGTTTCCACCGTTCGTGGTTTGGAAAGGAACACGCCGTAGAGGTTGGGGCCTGCTTTGGGAGAGGCGTCGTCCTTGAGTGTCGAGTGGCAGACGATGCAGCCCATCGATTCAAAAACTTTTTTGCCCTCGGGCACCGCGTCAAATTCGGCCTGTCCCTTTGCCATGCCCGCGGCGATGAGCGGGAGGATGCAGATGCTGCTTACTTTCTTCATTTTCAGATCGTTGGAAATTCAGGGTGTGCCCCCATGCAAAAACAGCCGCTGCGGCGTGTCTCGGCAAGGGATGCCCATAAACGCGGGCATGCACGTGGTTCTTCCAGAAAACCATTCGTTCGAACCCAATCGGCACGGAACGCCAATCAGCCCACGATACCCAGCGGGCTGGTGGTTTTCCACGCGCCTCGCGTGAAATCGGGGAACACCTGCGGCGCACCGTCTTCCGCCACCGACTTCTCGCTGAGTGGTCCGACGGCCGACCAGAGACAGCCTTCGTAAACATTCTGGTCGAGGGGTTCTCCGTTGCGCAGGCATTCGATGATGCGGCAAAGCATGATGTAGTCCATTCCACCGTGGCCGCCCATTTTTTTTGCGAGTTCCCCCATGCGCTTGTAGAGCGGATGCTCGTATTTGGCTGCGAGTTCCTCCCAGGCAGCATCTTCGGCCCAGCCTTCACCGTGACTCTTGGTGAGACCCTCGACGGACATGCGGTTGGGAAAACCTGCGAGCACGCCTTTCACACCCATGATCAGGTTGTGGCGTGAATAGGGACGCGGGGTGGTTTCATCCCACTGCACCATGATCGTGCGGCCGAGAGCGGTCTTGATGATGGAGGTGTTGAGATCGCCGCCTTTGAAATCGAGGTTCTTGAACTCCGGATTGGAAAGCTTGGTGGAGTTCTTGGCATACAGCGCGCGGCCCTTCGCGGGTGAGGAGAATGAAACCATGCGTGCGAAGGTGTCCTCGGTGCGGGCGAGGCTCATGTATTGCGCCACGGGACCGAGGCCGTGGGTCGGATAGAGATTGCCGTTGCGCCGTGCATACTGGAACGTGCGCCAAGATCCGGTGGAATCGCCGTTTTCCATCTGTGTGCACAAGGGATGCAGATAGGCGGCCTCGCCATGGAGAAGGTCTCCCAGCACGCCCTGGCGGACCATGTTGAGGTAAACGAGTTCCTCGCGGCCGTAGTTGACGTTCTCCATCATCATGCAATGACGGCCGGTGGCTTCCGAGGTGTCCACGATCCGCCACATGTCCTCGATGGTATAGGCGATGGGCACTTCGGAAAACGCGTGCGCGCCGGCTTTCATCGCGGCGACGCACATCGGTGCGTGGTGGTCCCACGGTGTGGCGATGAACACCGCGTCCGGTTTGGTTTCCGCGAGCATTTTTTTCCATGCCTCCTCCTCACCGAAATAGATCTTCGGCTTGTGCCCGTGCTTGACGACGTTCTTCTCCGACCTTTTCGCGCGCGCCTCGACGAGGTCGCAGATCCCTACGAATTCCACGCCCTCGATGCCTGCCAGATGGGCGGCATGGCCTGAGCCCCGCGCGCCGACGCCGATGATGGCCACCTTGACCTTTTCAAGTTTCGGTGCGCTGAAACCGCCCATGTATTTGGCCTTGGCTGGCCTTGACGGAGTGGCGGACTCGCCCTTCGCAAACGATAACGACGGGAACGCAGCAAAGCCTGCGGTGATGCCGCCGAGGGCTTTGAGGAAACCGCGGCGCGGACTGGACGGCATGTCGGACTGATTCATAGGACTTGTTTTCGGGGAGGGGGATATACTCGGGACAGCCTGCTAAAACGTCTGCCACGCCGGCTTGTTGTCATAAACCCAGCGATAATAATCCGCGCGCTGAAGCTGGCCGGCGGCTGGTTCGTCGAGGCAGACCTTCACCACTTGGTGCAGTTGTAGCGCTGATGCCGGGTTCATGGAAGTGACCGGCCCCTCGACGGCCTCGGCGATGGCGCGGGCCTTGTTAGGTCCGAATGCCAGCAGCAGGTTCTGCCGAGCTTCCATGATCGTGCCGATGCCCATGGTGATGACGTGGTGCGGCACGCTGGCCTCGCTGCCGAAGAAGCGGGCGTTGTCCGCGCGAGTTTGCGGAGTGAGCGTCTTGATCCGCGTGCGGGATGCGAGCGAGGACGTGGGCTCGTTGAAGCCGATGTGTCCGTCGGTGCCGATGCCTAAAACCTGCAGGTCGATGCCGCCCGCAGCGCGGATTTCCGCTTCGTAGGCCGCGCAGAATTCGGGCACATCCTTCGTGTTGCCGTCAGGGATGTGGATGTTTTCCGGCTTGAGATTGATGTGGCTGAAGAGGTTCTCCCACATGAAGCTGTGGTAGGACTGTGGATGTTCCTTCGGCAGGCCGATGTATTCGTCGAGGTTGAACGTGGTGACCGCGCTCCAGTCGAGATTCATCTCGATGAGCTTGCGGTAAAGCAGCAGCGGCGTGCTGCCGGTGGCGAGGCCGAGCACCGTGTTTGGCTTGGTGCGCAAAAGCTTCGCGATGATTCTGGCAGCAACATCGGTCGCGGCCTCTGCGGTAGGTTGGATGATGATTTCCATCAGGCTTGTCCCGTTCTTTTGGTGAGTTTTTCACGCACGTCGTCGTTGAAGCGATCAATGAAGGCGCAGACATAATCCACGATGCCGAGCGACTCGTCGTCAGCGAGGGGAGTCAGGTCCATGCCGAAAACAAGCTGGGTGGAGGCATCGACCGAGTGGGATTCGAAGAACGTCGCATTCGCGGCGCGGCGGCCGAGCGTGGCGAGGTCATAGCGTTTTCCTCCTGCGATCTGTGAATCGAACACGCCGTTAAGCGCGGCGGCGAGGTTGTCGCGGCCGCTCACGTCCATGAGGACTTTTTCGGAGTCCGGCAGCCAGTCGAGATTGCGCCATACTTCGCAGCCGATCACTTGCTTTGGCCGCTGGTCGCGCGGCAGTTCACGGATCGCCTGCAACGCGGCCACCGTCACACCGATGTGAGTGTCATGTTTGTCGGCAGGGTTGTGGGTGTAAACGACGTCGGGGCGCGTCGCCAGCAGGATGGCTTTGAGATCCTCCTTCAGCTCGCTGGCGGTCGGGCTTTTGACGGCGCTGCTGGGATAATCGAGTTGGAGCATTGCGGCGTAGCGGCCGATGGTGGCGGCGGTGTCCTGTTCCTGGCGGCGGATGCCCATCATTTCCGGATCAGAACATGCGGCGTATGGACCGCTGCGCGAGCTGCCCGCACCGTTGGTGCAGGTGACGCCGCCGAACCAAAGGTCATCCTTCGCGAAGCAGGTGAGGATGCCGTGGAAGGCCATGAACTCGAGGTCGTCCTGATGGGCGCCGATCCCCAGGTGGGTGACGCGTGCGAGGGCGTCCGTGACGGGTTGGTGATCGGGGATGAAGATCCGGGCGCTGGATTGGTGCAGATTCATGATGTTATCTAACAGGTTTGGGCAGGCTGGCCGCGGCCACCGCCTGGCCGACGCGGCGGGCCTTCTCGTCGGGCACGTGCATTTCGATGCGGCGCGCTGCTTCCGGAAACTCCTTGTCCAACACCTCGCGGGCTTTGGTTAGAACGATGTCGCCACCCGCGCCTGTGGTCACCCGGCCGAGGATGAGCATGTGCGAGTAATCGTAGAAATCCGCGTAGTGGGGAATCGCATATCCGAGATAAACGCCGATGGTTTCATAGATCTTTGCCGCGCGTTCGTCGCCGGCGGCCATCAGGTCCTGCACTTCCTTGAGGCGCTCAGGCAGCCCCATCGACTTCGGCAGTTTGATCTTCGCCGCAGGCAGCAGTTTGTTGACCGCCTGCTGCGAGAAATAAAGCGCGCCGACACCGGCATCCCCCGACCATTCATCCGCGGGAGCCTTCGGATTGTAATCCACGGGTGCGAAAGCGAGCTCATTGAGCCAGCCGAGGATGCGGCCCTTCTGGTCCATGTACCCGGCGGCTTCGCTGGATCCCATCGCGATGCCCAGCATGCCGGTCTGTCCGAGCGAGAGCGCGCCTGCGAGCGCCGTGACGTCGCCGTCGTTCATGACCACGAGCGGCACGTTCCATTCGGCGCGGATGCGCTTGAAGACACCCGCGGCTTTAGGGAAGAGGCGTTTCGGAATTGAACGCAGCAGGGATGCGACGCGGATCTCGTTGTCCACGATGATGCCTGCGGAGCTGCCGCCGATGGCGTCCACACGCGGCATGTGCGCGGCTGCGCGGTGGAGGGCGGCGGAGATATGATGATAGTGGTATTCGGGATTGGACTGTGTCTTCGGGTCCCATGGGGTTTCCTCGGTGAAAACCGCCTGGCCGTCGATGACGGCGGAAACCTTGTAATCACTCGCGCCGAGATCGAAACCGATGCGGCATCCCTTGAGGTGACCGCCGGCCGCGACCTGCATGTCCTTTGCGGCGGGCACGTTGTTAGGATTTGTCAGGACGACTTCGAACTTCTTGCCGTAGGCGAGTTCCATCATCTTGCAGTCGAACTTGCGCGCGCCGCGTGACGAGTAGGTTTTGCGGATCAACGAACCGATGCTGGCGGGGCCGCCGAAGTGGAGTTTCCAGCCGCCGCGGGCCCACAGCAGGAACTTCACGAGACGCTCAACGTAGAACAGCGTGTCTGCATCGGCGACAGGACTTACCAGTGTTTCGAAACGCGAAACCAGCCCGCACTCGCGCTCAAGGCCGAGCACCAGTGGAACCGCCTTGCCGCTCGCACGGACCTTGGCATGATAGTTGCGGTTGTAGATGACCGCAGGCAGGAATCCGGGATCAAGCGGGGCGGTGACGATTGGATGGGTCATGGCTCTAACTGTTGGATCCGCCGCCTTCGAAATACTCTTCGATTTCCTCCAAGGTCTTGCCCTTGGTTTCCGGAAGGAAGAAAGCCGCGGTGATGAAATATACCACCGTGCAGCCGGCGAAGGCGAAGAACATGCTGGAGTAGCCGTATTTCCCGACCGTCGGCAGGAAGACCGCCGCGATGGTGGTGGAAACCGCCTGGTTGACCAGCAGGGCGATGCTCATGCCGTTGGAGCGGATGCGTGTGGGCATCAGCTCGGAGAGCGCGAGCCAGACGCAGACGCCGGGGCCGGCGGCGAAGAAACCGATGAAAACGAAAATGCAGGCAGCGGTGATCCAGCCGTTCGTGGCGCTGGGGACTGGTGTGATGAGCGCGTTTTCGATCTTGAGCGTCGAGTTGCGTGAAGCGTTGAGATCGGCGAAGGGGTTCTTGAAAAAGGCGTCCACCGCGGTGCTGGGAAGGCTGTCGTTGCGGCTGATCCTGAGTTTCGCCGTTTTGTCGTCGGAGCGGACGACACTGGATGCGGAGGTGAAATCACCGCATGAGTAGATGATCGAGAGAGTGGTGGGTTTGCCCGCGATGGCCCTGCCCGCCTCGCCGGTGCTAGTTAGAAGCTCGGTGGCTTTGGTGTCGTTGTATGCGAATTCTATCAACTGGTCCTTGACGGTTTGCTTCGTGCCGTCGGCCAACGTTTTCCCGGAGTCCCTCTCCATCATCATCGCCTGCACCGCGTCCTTGCAATCGACGCGGAGTTTCTCGGTGTTGCGGAAGAGCAGTCCGACGGCGACGAGCGAAACGATGATTCCGGCGGTGCCGATGGAGAGCAGGAACTTGCGGCCCTTTTTGTCCACGAACGCCACGGCCGCCATGGTCATGAGGAAATTGACCAGCGTGAGGATGACATATCCCATGTGGGCCTGGGCGTCATTCAGACCGGCCTGGATGAGAATGGTGGCGTTGTAGCCGATGATCGAGTTGATGCCGGTGGCCTGGCTGCACGCGAGGATGACGCAGGCGAGGACGAAGGGAATCACGTATTTCCGGGAGAGCAGCGAGCCGCTCGCGCTGGTGGAGCCGCCACCCGCATTGTTGGCTGCGGTTTCGCGCATCTCCTCGATCTCGCGATCCGCCTGCCGCTCGTCTCGCGAGCGCAGCAAGGCGCTGCGGGCGGCATCGATCCTGCCGCGCTTGAAGAGCCATCTTGGAGACTCGGTGACCAGAAACGAACCGATCACAAACAGGAGTCCCGGCACCATCGAAACCCAGAAGATCCAGCGCCATGCATGGTCCTTTGCGGCGAATAGCTCCTCCGCCGTGCCGTTTTTCTCGATGCCGCCGATCCAGATGCTGAAGCCATAACCGATCAATGCGGCCACCACGATGCCAAGCGTGAGCAGCCATTGGAAAACCCCCGTGCCTTTTCCCCGGTTCGCCGCGTTCAGGCACTCCGCCAGATAGAGCGGAACCACCACTCCAATGAAACCCGCGCTCACGCCTTGCAGCAAACGTCCCGTCACCAGCGGTCCGAAACCCTGGGCGAGCGCGATGGCCGGAATACTTGCCACGAAAAGTACGCCGCTGATGATCATCATCGGCTTGCGCCCGAACAGATCTGATAGAAATCCGGCGAACAGGGTGGAGATGACGGAGCCGAGCAACACGGCCGCCACGATGATCGAGAGTTGTCCGGCGTTGAGGCCTGATGTGGCCTCCATGTAGGGAAGCGCTCCGGCGATGATGCCCACGTCGATCCCGTAAAGCAGGCCACCCAGGCCGGCGACAAGCAGCAGGAAACGGTTGTAGCCCTCTTTGCCGGCGTTCGCCGGAGTTTCAGAAAAGGTAGTCATCGGCGTTGGCTTTCGGCTTGGATTCTGGCGGTCTCGGGTTTTGGGTCAAGGTAATATAGCTCGTGCTAATCGTGGGGATCTGGAATTTTCAAACAACGCGCTGGGAGGATTCGCGTATTGCCAGACGGAGAGGCAGAAGTGCATGGCGAGGAGGGAGGGAAGGGGTTTCCAGACGCTGCTGCAGGAAGCTCCATGCGGTCGCGCACATTTCGGCGACCGGCTGCACGAGGGTGGTCAGCGGGCATTCCAAGTATTCGGTGTCCTCGATGCCATCGCAGCCAATCAGCGCGACATCCCGTGGGACGGAGATCTTCATGTCGCACAGGCCGCGGTAGATCCCCAGCGTGACGTCGTCCGAGTGGCAGAAGATGGCGTCCGGCAGGCCAAAGTCCCGGACATAATCCTGGATCAATTGGCGGGTGAGGGACCGCTGCCGATCGCTGAGCGGGTAATAAATGAACTCGGGTTTGAGCCCCGCCTCGCGCAGCGCCTTCACGTAACTGATCCTGCGGCTCTCGTCGGGAGAATCCTTTCTAACAAAAGTCGCGTGGGCGATGCGCCGGAAACCGGAGTCGATGAGGTGCTTCATCGCTTCCAGGGTGCCGGTTTCGAAATCGACCTCGACGTGGTCGGTTTTCAGCGAGCGGCTGGTTCCCACTGCGACGACAGGGACGGACTTCACCGCCAAGGCTTCGAGTTCCTTCTGGACGGCCTTCGATGTGTCAAAGGCGAAGATTCCGTCCACCGGCACATTCGACCAGAGTTGTTTCATGTCGGATTCACCGACCTCGGAGATGATCAATTCCTGCCCCGCCTGTTTGACAAGGCGTCCCATCTCGCGCGCCACATGGTTGTAGTGCGTCGAGATCTGGTCTGGAATCCAGAGGGCGATGATGCCGGTGCGTTTCCTTCGAAGGGCGCGGGCATGGGGATTGGGGCGGTAGCCCATTTCCAGCGCCGCGGCGAGGATCCGTTCCCGGGATTCCTTGGCCACGTTGGGATAATCGGAAAGTGCGAACGTGACGAGCTGGCGTGAGACACCCAGCTTTCTGGCGATTTCGGCCTGAGTAACCATGTGGTGGCTGCTACTCAAGGAAATCCGTCGCGGCAATGCAAGCCCGGGCGCCCCGTTAGCCGCCGTTTCGTTAACAACAATCTGTTTTCCGGCGCGAACCCGTTGCTTGATATCAGTAGATTGGTGATCCAATGAGCTTTTGAATGAAATATGGCCGGTGTTGGTGGGTCTGTGTTTGGAAAGCAATGGATCCATGGCACTGAGCCTCGGCAAAACATGGGTTCGGAGGCATCTTCTCAACATGGCCGTGATGGAGCGGGAGTGGAATCAGGGACCGCGGGTGTTTCGGGAGCTTCCAACCGGTCATTGAGCTGAGGTTTTGACAAAACCGGCGCAAGTAGCATGATCGTGTGACTGGACAATGGAATCATCGTATGTGAATACTGCGAATTCGATAAGATGCTGACCGGATTTATTTCCGCTCAATTGCAATGAACGGTCCAATCCTTCCATTTTCGAGTCCCAAACCCGTCAAAACCACTCAGATCTTCTTCACCCATGGCAGCCATAAAACGCCTGTTTGACCCTTCATTGTTCAGGGCGCTGTCTTTTGCCGTGCTGGTGTTGCTGCCCGCATGGGTCCATGCCGCACCACCGGATCTCACCGCTGCCGGAGCGATTGCCGCACTGAAGACGGACACGGCAGCCTCGCCGGTATACAGCCACACCTACAACCTGGGCCCCACCGGGCTGCGCGGATGGATGTATTTGAGACGCGGCTATGGCACGACCTACGGACAGGACGGCACGATGACGGATGAGGACAGGCAGATACTGGTCACGGTTGCCAGCGCGCCCGGCAACTCCGCGTTGGCAGTGGACGATCTGATCCTTGGCGTGGACTGGGGATCCGGCACTGGGGCGATCCCGTATTTCACGAGCGATGCCCGCAAGGCTCTTGGCGCAGCCGTCACCGAGGCGGAAAAAACCGAGAATGGCGGCATCCTTCGCATCAAGCGCTGGCGTGCCGGTGTCACCACCGATGTCTCGATCACGCTGACCGTCATGGGCACTTACAGCAGCACCGCGCCATACACCTGCCCGAAGTCCGCCACAATCTTCGCAAACGCCCGCACCAAGCTGGTCAGCCAGTTGCTCGCGGACCCGAACTTCCTGACCAGCGACTGGAAAGGTGCCGTCAGCGGTCTGGCCCTGCTATCCGGCGTGACTGCCGGTGATCCTGACTACAGCACGGTGCAGACCCGTTTGCAGACCTATGCCCGCGCCCGAGCGACGGCGGGACCAGTGGACAACGGCCTTCCGGTCTGGGACTGGGGCTACACGGGTGTTTTCCTTGCCGAGTATTACCTAGCCACGGGCGACGCCAACGTGCTGTCAGGCATCAATCAATTCAACCTCAAACTCGCCCAGTCCCAAAGCATGTTCGGCACCTTCGGCCACGGCCCTGCGCTGGTCCGGCCGGATGGCACTGGCCGCATGTCGGTCGCCGGCTATGGTCCCGTCAACGCCGCCGGCATGCCTGCCAATCTGGCGATGGTCATGGGCAGGAAAGCGCTTCTCGCAGGTGCCCAGACGGTCGATCCGCAGATCGACGCCGCCATCCAGCGCGCGGCGAATTTCTTTTCCTGGTATGTGAACAAGGGATCGATCCCCTATGGCGAGCACCACCCCGGTGTGGATAGCCATGGGGCCAACGGCAAGGACCAGACGACCGCGCTTTTCTTCAGCCAGCAGGACAACCGGAGCGTCGAAACCGAATACTTCACCCGCTTGTGCGTGGCCGGTTTCCCGGGGCGCGAGTACGGCCACACCGGCCAAGGTTTCAGTTACCTCTGGGAAGGAATGGCGACCAACATCGGTGGCCCGCTCGCCGTTGCCGAATACTTCAAACCGGTGCGCTGGCATCTGGATCTGTCTCGCCGCACCGACGGCTCCTTCGCTTATGACGGAGGGGAGCAATACGATTCGGGAAGCACCTCCGACGGAACCTATCTGGGGTCTTCCGGATACAACGGCCTGAATCCCACCGCCTGCTACCTTCTCACCTTCAGCCTGCCACTCCAGCGACTGTACATCACCGGCAAGAACGCAAACCCCGCCAACACGCTCGACTCCACCAAGGTTGCGAACGCCATCGCCGCAGCGACCTATAAATTCGACCGCACCAGTCGCACCATCACCCAGTTGATCGGCGACCTCAGCGAATATGATCCGGTGGTTCGCAACTTCGCGGCGCAGGAACTCGCCACCCGCACGCTTTCCTCCGGTGATCTCAGCACACTGCGCACCATGCTCAGCGGCTCCAATGCAAACGGCCGCATGGGCGCTTGCCAGACTCTGGGCCTGCTCAAGGACGCCACCGCCATGACCCTGATCACACAGCGGCTGGACAAAACCGTCGAGACCGATCCCTGGGTGCGTGCATTGGCTGCTGACGCATTGCGCGACTACGGTTCCAACGCGACCTCCCAGGTCAACACGATGCTCACGAGGTTTGCGGAAAACGCAACCGATCCCGACACGTTCATTTGGAGCGATCCATTGCAGGCAAGCAACAGCAAGTTGG
>CANBTO010000128.1 GCA_947372405.1 Verrucomicrobiaceae bacterium | reverse complement strand
TTCACGTTGCACAGCGCCATGAAGGTGGCCGTGATGGCAACGAAAAGTGCGATCTTCGAATTGAGTTTGCTTTCGCCCGCCTTTTCGACGGTTTCCTGGATGGTGTCGCTGATGTCGCTCATGATGATGGTTTACGCGCGGAAAATGCATGACGAAACGGCCGGATGCCAGACCAAATGCGCGGCTTCACCTGCGACTCTCCAGCGAAAACACGAGCCTGCCCGAATACACCCCGGACGCCTGTGCGGGTTTGCCGGATGGGCCGGAATTTTCCGGTTTGAGGAACTTCGAACCCATCGCCGGGATAGCGTGCAGGAATGAAACGTCACCTGCGGGAAACTCCACCGTCGTGTTCGGATGGCTGACCGGCGGAGTGCCCACCCGCAGGAACGTTTCCGGCGTGGCGCAATAGACGTCCAGTCTTCCCTTGTCCCCGTCATCCAGCCGCGCCCAGCGCAGGCCGGCGAAACATCCCTGGAACTCCGGATATGCCCAGGCCTCGCCCGGTTGATTGCGATTGGCCTGGATTTCATGCACGCCCAGCCTTGTGCCGCGCAGGCGGTTCTGCCAGACGCGATACGGACCCTCACCCAGCCAGCGCAGGGATTTCACGTTTTCCTCCGGGTGATCGAAGGTGATCCCGTGATAGAGAAACGCTCCGTCCAGAGCATAGCGATATTCCAGTTCCAGCGAGCCATCACCGCGCAAGGTCCAGCGAACATGCTCGAGCCCCGCCGCGCTGCTGCTTTCCAGCCAGGCCGCATTGGCATGTTCACCCGTCGTCACGACCGCCGCGCCGGCATCCTCCGCCGGAAACCGCTCTGCCGCGTGGCCGACTCGCACGGATTTCACGCCGATCGGCCCGCCGTCCTGGCGGCGGATGTTGGACAAGCGAAGCGCCGCGACGATCCGCGGCGGAATCTGATAGGCCGAACCATCGCCTTTCCTCCGGGTGCCGTCGTAAACGGTGTTCCACGCCTTGCCATCGGATGAAACCTCCAGCTTGAAACCCGCCCATGCGTCCGTCTTGCCGTAATCAAGCTCCACCTCGATCACGCTCGCCGACTGCGGCGCTGGAAGCTGATAGACGCCATCCGCCGCGGAGAGGAGCGTCCACTTCACATCGCCGGTCGGGCGGGCGAAGACCAGCCTCGGCCCGTGGCTCAGCGATGATACTAGGTTTCCGCGCCGCAGGCTTTTCAGCAGACCGCTGGCGGCATCGAAGGCGGCCGTCACGTCACCGGCGGTCATGCGGATCTCATCGCCGGTTTTCATGAGCTTCGCCACGCCGCCCGCAGGTGGAACCGGTGGCGCGGCATGTTCTGTTAGTGCGGGCAAGGGCCAGCACCATGTCCAAAGCTCCTCGCCGCAGGGACCAAAAACCGTTAGAGATAGCGCGTCAGCACCACGATCTGCGTCCGGCAGCCGCAGCTCCAGCACCCCGTGGCCATGTGGTGGCACGACGGGCGCGGCGGCCGTTCCATCGGTCACTACGACGGGTGCGGTTTCCTTCGCGCCGGGTCCTGGAAAGCGCAGCAGTTTCCAATCGAATCGGCACTTCTCCAGCGAATTGAAGTCATAATGATTCTCCAGCTCCAGCTTCACGGCGGACATTCCATCGAGCTTTGGAGTAGTGATCCGCACCGGACACCAGACGTCCCGCACGGTGAGATATGAGCCTTCTTTCTCATGGTGAGGTCCTACGATCCCGTCCGCCGCGTAAGTACTGAAGGCATCCAGACTGCCGCCCTGATCCGTGCGGACCACCGCCTCGTCCGCAAGATCCCAGATGAAACCACCACCGCCGACCGGCGAGGACTCGATCGCCGTCCAGTAATCCTCCAGCCCCGCTCCGCCACCTCCGTCATAAAGCGCGTGAAGAAACTCCGTGGGCATCACGATGCTGGGTCCGGCGAGACGTTTGGTTAGATCCGCGAATGGCGGGTAATGCTTCGTGTCCACGTCGTCGTGCAGTTCCCACGGATGCAGCACCCGGCGGTGCTGCGGATCATGCATTGCGAAATCTCCGTCCAGCGCGCGGTTCCATCCGCCTTCGTTGCCGTTGTCCCAGAACAGGATAGACGGATGGTTCACATCGCGCTCGACCATCTCGCGCACCAGCCGCCGGCCCACCTCGGTGTCGTGCGCATGGTGCCAGCCGCTCAGTTCATCAAGCACGTAGATCCCGAGTTCGTCGCAGTCATCCAGAAACTCCGGATCCGGCGGATAGTGGGACATTCTAACGGAATTCATGTTCATCGCCTTGATGAGCTCCGCGTCATCCCGGCAATCCTTGCGCGAGAGGGCGCGCCCGGTTTCCGGCCGGAAACTGTGACGGTCCACTCCCTTGAGCAGGATCCGCCGGCCGTTCAGATAGAGACCGTCGCCGGGCCGAACTTCGAAGGTGCGGAAACCGAAGCGTTCGGTGATCGTATGAAGCGCCTCGTTTCCTTGGCACAAGGTCAGCCGCAACGAATAAAGGTTCGGGGTTTCCGCCGACCACAGCAACGGGTTTTCCACATGCAAAGCCACGTTCACGCGCCCGGCTCCACCTGGCGGGATGATGGTGGAGAAAGGCGCGCCCACCGGGTTTCCGGCTGCGTCGAGCACCTGCGCTTGCAGGCGGTCCGCCGATCTAACATCCCCGAGCTCGACATCCGCGGACAACCCGCCGTCCGCACGGGCATCGATGGCGGCGTGCAGGATTGATTGTTCCGGAAGCGCCTCCAGCCAGACCGGCCGGAAAATCCCGCCGAACACCCAGTAGTCGCCTCCTCGCTCACCCTTGTCCGTATCCGGATTCGAGGATTTTTTGGCCACGTCCACTTCCAGGATGTTTTCCGCAGCAGTGCCGAATTTCAGCAGATGCGTCACCTCGTGGCGGAAACGATAGAACGCCCCTTGATGGACAGGTCCTGACGGAACGCCGTTCAGGGTCACGCTGGCGTCCGTCATCACACCGTCGAACACCAGCCTGACGCGGCGATTTTTCCACTCGTCCGGCACGGTGAATTTCAGGCGGTAGAGTCCGTGTTCGTCATGCTTCACGCCCGGCGCGACTCCATAATCATAGTCGCCGAAGCCATGCTGTTCCCACTGCGAGGGCACGGGGATCGTCGTCCGCTCGCCTGCGCGGCGGCCACCCGTGACGGTGAATTCCCACGGCACCGGCGCGGCGGAATCTCGTCCTGACAGATAGCGGACTTCGGTCCGGACATCGCCCGCCACAACCGCGGACAAGTTGGTTAGAAAAACCGCGCAGCCGGCGCATGACGCACGTAGAAGGATTCTCACGGGAAGGTTTTTCACGGACATGCCCGCAGGCTAAACCACTGCCCGGTGCCGGCACAAGCCGCGCGGAAACGCTCACTTCAAGCCCGCAGAAATGTCCACGGCGAGGCGGGACAGCAGGCGCGACTGCGCGGCGACCAGCGCATCGTAGCCGTCCTTGCCCATGGGCTCGCGATCCACGAAGGTGCGCGAGGCCTTGAGTTTGCGATCCGGCAGGGAATAGACGCGCCAACCGGCCTCGATCACGGCGTAGCCGTCCTGCGCGCCGTGGAGTTGGCGGATGTCCAGCGTGACCTGATAGTTGATTTCCGAATCGTTGCGCCACGGGTAGGTGCGCACGTTTCCGGTGTGTAGCCTGCGGCCGAGATTCGCCGCGGTGACCCGGGTGATGGACGAGGCGAGATCGCCCGCCCAGCGATGGTCCTCCGCCACCGACAGCTGGTTGGGCGACTCGGCGGTGACGAGGTTCGGGCGGTCGATGTATTCCGCGAGGGTGATGGGTCCCACGCCGATGGCGGTTCCACCGCCGGATGGGGCGGGGCCGTCGGAGGTCAGGACATAAAACGACTTCGAGCCCGCCGCGCAACCGGCTAACAGAAGTGCGGCCAACAGAGGAAAGAATTTCAGGTTCATGGGAATCGGAGGAAATCAGCGGCCGCCGCGCGGTGCCTTGGGGGTGGAATTGCCGGACGCATCTTTGCCGAAGAGCAGCGAATTCGGTTTTTCGTCAATAGTGTTGGACATCGTCTTGAGCGAACGCAGCGTGGCGCGCAGTTCGTCGAGGGTGCGCAGCAGGTCGCCTTGCACGGCTCCATCGGGGCCCACGCTTGCCACGGATTTCTGGAGCTCGCCGACAGCCTTGCGAAGATCCGCTGGAAGTCCGCGGAACTCGGGATCCTCGAGGGTTTTGCGCGCCGCTGCCGCAGTGGCTTCGATTTCCTTGAGCGTTGAACGGGACGCGGCGATGGTGGTTTTCGCCTCCTGTGCGGCTGCCGTGATGTCAGCCATGGCCTTGTCGATCGGCAGTGCTTGCACCTTGTCCAGAATGGCGGTGAGCTTCGCCTCAAGCTGTGCGAAACCGGAGGGGATGGTCGGCACGGTGACGTAATCGCCGGATTTCCCGAGTTCGGCAGGAGCGGCGTCATCGTAGTAGTCGAGATCCACGAACAAGGCGCCGGTGATCAGGCTGCCGGTCTTGAGGGCCGCCCGAAGTCCTTTGGCGACCTCTTTTCTGAGAAACTCCGCATCCGGTTTCGATTCCTGCCGGGCGCTTTCCGGGAGCATGAGGCCTGGATCGACTTCGATGAGCACTGGAATCCGCGAGTCACTGTTGCTTGGGGCGAGATCGAATGAAATGTCCGCCACGCGCCCGATCGTGATGCCGCGGTACTCGACAGGAGCCTTTTCGGTCAGGCCGCGAACGGTCTGGTCGAAGAGCAGAAGGAATTTCATCGTGGGGTTGAAGCTGGAGTGCCGGGCCGTGTCCTCGTCCCGATAGAGGGTGAAGCTGGTTCCGTCAGGCACAGGGTTTCCCGGGACTTCATTCTCGATCAACCCGAAGGTTACTCCACCTGATACCATCGCCTGAAACGAGGGTGTGCGCAGTTTCAAGCCATCCGCGCCCGCACTGATGTCGATGCCGCTGGTGTTCCAGAAGCGGCTGTTTTTCGTCACGAGGTGGGTGTATTCCTGACGGACGAAGGCGGCGTAAGTCACTTTCATTCCGTCTTTGGCCAGTGTCCTTCCTTCGATACGGCCGACTTCGAAGCCCCGGTAGTAGATCGGAGCGCCCACCGAGAGCGAGCCCGCCTCATCGGCAGTCAGTGAGAGCCTTCGTCCAGGCACGCCGCTGTTCGTGACTGGAGGAGTTTCGAGCCCAGCGTAGTCCATGCATGGTTCGGTGCCGGGTGGCCCGGGATCGAGCTCGATGTAGGCTCCGGCAAGCAGGGTTTCGGCTCCTGAAAACTCGGTGACCGAAAGTCGGGGTTTTACCACCCAGAATCGGGTGCCCTGGCGCAGCAGCCCCTTCGAGTCCGAGTCGAATTCAAGATAGGTGAGCACCGATTTCAAATCTTCGGCCAGTTTAACGTCTTTCACGACGCCGACGGTCACCGAGCGGCAGCGCACCTCGGTCTTGCCGGAAAATATGCCGTCCGCCGTGTCGAAACGCACGTGCGCGACGGGGCCCTGGGCGGCGAAATTGTGGTAGAGCAGCCAAGCACCTAACAAGAGTGCCACAACGGGAACCACCCATACGATGTTCCAGCGCTGCGCGGTGCGCACCTCGGGGCTGGCTGCGGCGGGTGATGGCTTCGGGTTCTCGCTCAAGATTCGGTTCGGGTGGGGTTAGGTTCAGGTGCGGCGGGGATCTCGTCCAGGCGGTCCCACAAAAGGCGGGGCTCGAAGCTCATCGCCGCGAACATCGTAAGCATGACCACGCCCGCGAATGCAAGCGCTCCCGGCCCGGGCGTGATCGTCATGTAGTTTCCAAGCCGGACCAACGATACCAGAATGCCGACTACGAAAATGTCCACCATCGACCAGCGGCCGAGGATTTCGGTGAACCAGTAGAGTCTGCCCAACATGGTTGGAGAGGGATGCACGCGCCCGGTGGCGGCGGCACAAAGCCAGCTCAGGGAGACGATTTTCAGAAACGGAATCAGGATGGACGCCGTGAAAATCACGATCGCGATCGGATAGGCCCCCGTGTTCCAGAACCTCATCATGCCACCGATGATCGTATTGTGCGTCACCTCGCCCACTTCCACCACCGTCATGATTGGCAGCAGGTGCGACGGAATGTAGAGCGCCGCCGCCGCCGCCATCAGCGCCACGGTGTTCTGGACGCTCCCCTCCTTGCGCAGATGAAGCCGCGTGCCGCAACGAGGACATTGTCCTTCCGAAACCGGTGACACACGGCCGCAGGTGTGGCATCCCGCCAGACCTTGTTCGGCCGCTTTCACGAACGGCGGCTTCATGTTCCGGCCACCTCCAGGCGATCCCAAAGTTCCTCGCGGTCGATGCCCGCCACCGCACCCGCCGTGCACAGCATCACTCCGGCGAAGGCCCAGAAGCCCAAGTCAAAATACACATCCGCCACTTTCGCGAGTTTCAGCAGGCTGACCAGCACGCCTAACAGGAAAACCTCCACCATGTTCCATGGCTCGCTGCGGTACATCCACTTGGCCGCATGCATCGCGCCCGGAGCCTTCCTGCCGGCAAGCAGCGGTCCGCAAACATAGACCATCCCGCCGGTCAGCACCACCGGTGCGATCATCGTGAACAGGATGATCGCGCAGCCGAGGATCGGCGCGCCTTCTTTGAACAAGGCGATGGCGGATCCGGCGAGCGTCAGGTGACGCCGCATCGAGGCTGCATCCATCGTCAGGAAGGGGAACACATGCACCGGCACCATCAGGATCAGTGCGGCCAGCGAAAACGCCGTGGCTCGCACCAGCGAGGCGGGCCGGTTCTGATAGAGCACCCCGCCGCAGCGGGCGCAGCGGGCCGCCGTGCCTTCCGCCACCGGAAACGAATCGTGCAGCGTGTCGCAGAAATGGCAGGCCGAATAGCGTGGCCCGCCGGGCGGTTTCGGCCACGGCGACAACGCCATCCACGCTCTGGTGAATCCCTTTTTCATGTCGTGCGTGAAGCCACCACCCGCTGAGCGAGTTCTCCCAGACCTTCCACCCCGCACTCCACGAAATCCCCGGCCTGCAGGTATTTCGGCGGGGACATGCCCATCGCCACGCCGCTGGGCGTGCCGGTGGCCACCACGTCTCCGGGCAGCAAGGTCATAAAACGGCTGATGTAAGCCACCAGCTGCCTGACGGAAAACAACATGTCTCCCGTCCAGCTGTTCTGCCGCAGCTCGCTGTTCACCTTGCACCACAGACGCAGTTTCTGAGGATCGTCGATCTCGTCCGCCGTCACCAGCCACGGCCCCATTGGCGCGAAACTGTCGGCGCTTTTTCCCTTGGTCCATTGACCTCCCATTTCTTTCTGGAACGCACGCTCGGAAAAATCACAGAAGGTCGAGTAGCCGGCGACGTAGTCCAACGATTCGCGCTCGTCCACATACGATGCCGTCCGGCCGATCACGATCGCCAGCTCCACCTCATAGTCCATCTTCGTCGATCCGCGCGGAATGATCACATCGTCGTTCGGCCCGCTCCAGGCGCTGGTCGCCTTCATGAAGAGCGCCGGTTCCGTCGGAATGCCCTCGCCGAGTTCTTTGGCGTGATCGAGGTAGTTCTTTCCCACGCAGACCAGCTTCGACGGCCGGTTCACCGGAGGCCCCAGTCGGACTCTTGGATCCACCTCGCCGCCGCCATGGCAGCCGTCCTCCACCCACTCCGCCAACGCCTCAAGTCCGCCCGATGCGAAAAAGCCCTCGTCGTAGTCGTTGAACTCGCCGCTGGCATCCACCCTGCGGCCGTCCGCCAGTAGAATCCCCGGCTCCTCGCGGCCTTCATCACCAAATCGGATCAGCTTCATGCGGCGACTCTACTTGATTCCGCCGGATCTGAAATCCGAAATTCCGGCATTCTCCGACTTCGAGGCAAAAAAGAAGCGGCCCGACCGATCATCCCCCAAGGAAAACCCAATAACCTTGGAGGCATCTCAGTCGGACCGCCTTGTCTTGCGACGCGGGACGGGTAGTGCCGGTGCGGTTGGCAGGCAAGAGAAAACATGAAAATTTTTTCTCTTGGAACAGAATCACGGGGCAGCATTCGGCATTCTGTTGGTAAAATGAGGGATTGCCCCTCGTGATGTCGAGCAACTCCAGCCCGCAGTGGCCTCCGGCGTAAGACGCAAGTTTGTTTCACATTTGGAAACCGGATCTGATAAAATCCCATCGTCGGTGAGGGTATCTGGCGCGACGGGCAGCAAAACGATTTTCCGGCATTTGAAACCAACCACCACCGACCCACGATGAAGCTTATCCGCGCACGTTTTTCGATTTTCATCCTCACCGCTCTCACGGCATGGACCGCGCACGCCGCCGATTTGGAGAGCACCACGCCCGTCGAAGCGAAGACGAATTCGGGAAAAGATTCGCCGGATCCCTACAAATGGTGGCGCGGCAACTGCGCGCGAATCGCCGCCGACATCAAGAAGATGGATGGCAAGATCGACATCGCCTTCGTCGGCGACTCCATCACCGCGCGATGGAGAGGGGACGAAACCTGGGCGAAGCACTGGGGTTCCTACCACGCCGTCAACATGGGTATCGGCGGCGACCGGACGCAGAACGTCCTCTGGCGGCTTCAGAACGGCGAGTTGGACGGATATGAGGCGAAACTTTTCGTGGTCATGATCGGCACCAACAACCTGTGGGGCAAAACCGCAAAAGCCGAGGATGCTGCTGCGGGCGTCAAGGCGATCCTTGATTTGATCCAGTCCAAACAACCGAAAGCCAAGATCCTGCTTTTGGGCATCTTCCCCCGTGGTGAAAAACCCAACCCCGGCCGGGATCTGATTGCCGCCACCAACCAGATCATCTCGAAGTTTGCCGGCGGCAATGTCCACTACATGGACATCGGGGCCAAATTCATCGAGCCCGACGGCACCATCAGCAAGGAAGTCATGAAGGATTCCCTCCACCTCATATCCAAGGGTTTTGACATCTGGGCGGATGCCATCCAGGAAAAGGTGAAGGAACTGACGGGCGGGACTCCCTCCGGCCAGAAGTCGCCCTCGCAACCCTGATGAAGCCACGGGGCCGCCTCTTGCGGGCCCGGCGACGTGAAGTTTTTCCTGTGAGGATTTCCAGCGCCTTGTATGGATCGCACTGAATGAACTTGAAACTCATCGCTTCTGCTTTAGGCACCCGGGTTTTCGCCGTGGTCATGCTCTCCGCCGCGCCTGCTTTTGCAGCCAAGTCCAAGACCCCTTCGATCAATCCCGATTTCACCAAGGGCGGAGTCATTCCGGCTGAAGCAAGCCACGACTGGACTCTCGGCGCGACCGGAGCCCGTGGCTGGATCTTTGCCGAAGGGTTTTCCACATCCCAAGCGCGCCAGATCGCGGTCACCAAGGTGGCGAAAGGTTCGCCCGCCGACGGCATCCTGCAAAATGGCGACGTGATTCTGGGCGTCGGCGGTAAGCCGTTCTCATACGACCCGCGCACCGAGTTTGGCAAAGCCCTCACCTTGGCCGAGTCCGAAGCTGCGGGCGGAAAACTACCCCTGACCCGGTGGCGGGGCGGCAAGGCTGAGGAAGTGGTGGTGAAATTGCCCGTGCTCGGCAGCTACAGCACCACCGCGCCTTATGATTGCCCGAAGTCGAAGCGCATCCTCGAGCAGGGTTGCGCGGCGCTGGCTAAGCGGATTGCCAGTCCCACTTATAAGAACAACCCGATATCCCGTTCGTTGAACGCCCTCGCCTTGCTGGCCAGCGGCGATCCGAAATACCTGCCACTGGTCAAGAAGGAGGCGATGTGGGCGGCGGATTTTTCAGCCGACGGCATGCAGACCTGGTATTACGGTTATGTCATCAGCTTGCTGGCGGAATACAAGATGGCGACCGGTGACGAGTCGGTGGTGCCGGGTATGCGGCGCCTGGCAATGGAAGCCGCGAAGGGCCAGAGCAATGTCGGATCGTGGGGGCACAAGTTCGCGATGCCGGACGGGCGGCTCTATGGCTATGGGATGATGAACGCGCCGGGACTGCCTCTAACGATTTCCCTCGTGCTGGCCCGCGAGGCCGGAGTGAAAGATCCCGCCATCGACCTCGCCATTGAGCGCAGCACAAAGTTGCTCCACTTCTACATCGGCAAGGGTTGCATTCCTTACGGCGACCACGCGCCCTGGATGCAGTCGCACGATGACAATGGCAAAAACGGGATGGCCGCCGTGTTGTTCAACCTGTTGGACGACGCCAAAGGCACGGCCTATTTCTCCCGCATGAGCCTCGCCTCCCACAGTGCGGAACGCGACTGCGGCCACACGGGAAATTTCTGGAATATCCTTTGGGCCATGCCGGGAGTCGCTCAAGGCGGGCCGCAGGCTACCGGCGCGTGGATGAGCGAGTTCGGTGCGTGGTATTTCGATCTCGCCCGTCAGTGGGACGGCAACTTCACCCATCAGGGCCAACCGCAGCCGGACCGCGATTCGACCGAAAACTGGGACTCCACCGGCGCCTACCTGTTAGCTTATGCGATGCCGCTCAAGAAGATCTGGCTCACCGGCAAGCGCGCGGGCAAGTTTCCTCTGTTCAGCGCGAGCGAAGCGAAACAAATCGTCCTCGATGGCAGCGGTTGGTCTCAAGGCGACAAGTTCAGCCAATACGACAAATTGAGTGAGGCGGAACTGTTGGCGCGGCTGGCGAGTTGGTCGCCGGTGGTGCGGGAGCGCGCGGCCATCGCTCTGGGCCGGAGGCCATCGCCGCCAGTGGACGCGGTGGTGAAGTTGCTGGATGCACCGGCGCTGGAGACCCGGCTGGG
>CANBTO010000127.1 GCA_947372405.1 Verrucomicrobiaceae bacterium | reverse complement strand
TCTCGCCCAAGGACTTCTGGGACGCGCGGGCGAGGGGGCTCGGCGGCAGCGACACCGATCCCTTCTGCACCGTCGCCGAAGAGAACGTGCTTGGTTATCCCGGTGATCCCTATGAGAAGGAGTGCATCCTGATCCACGAGTTCGCGCACGCCATCCACCTGCGCGGCATGTTGAATGTGGACCGGACCTTCGACGCCCGTCTGGAGGCCACCTATCAGGCAGCCATGAAAGCCGGACTCTGGAAGGGCAAGTATGCCGCGGTGAACCATTTCGAATACTTCGCGGAAGGCGTGCAGTCGTGGTTCGACAACAACCGCGTCAACGACCACGACCACAACCACGTCCATCTGCGCTCGCAGTTGATCGAATACGATCCCGGCCTCGCCGCCATGTGCCGCGAGGTGTTCGGCGACACGGCTCTCAAGTACATCAAACCCGCCACGCGCCTGACCGGCCACATGGAAGGCTATGATCCTTCCAAGGCTCCTACCTTCGTCTGGCCGGAACGCCTGCAGAAAGCCCATGATGCGATCAGGAAGAACGCGGTCGCGCGCGACAAGGAAGCCAATGGGGATGGCAGATACGAAACACGCTCCGTCGCCGGTTGGTCCGTCCATGTCAGGCGCGAGCTCCTGGCTAACGATGGCGCGGCTACTGCGAAAGCGCTGGACCTGCTCAAGGCGCAGCTTGAAGAGATTATTCGTGTGGTTCCCAAAGCTGCCGTCGCGGAGTTGCAGAAAGTGCAACTCTACTTTTCCCCCGAATATCCCGGGATCCAGCCGCGGGCGGAATACCACCCGGGCGCAAAATGGCTGTCCGATAACGGCCGTGATCCTGTCATGGCCAAGGGCGTCGAGTTCACCAATGTCCGTACCTTCGAAGCCGAAACGCGGCGCATGCCCAACTTCGCCCTGCATGAGCTCGCCCATGCCTACCACGACCGCTGCCTGCCGCAGGGCCATGACAACCCCGAGATCAAGGCCGCCTACGAGGCCGCCAAGGCCGGTGGCAAGTACGACCGCGTCGAGCGCCAGGACTCCGAAGGCAACAAGCGCATGGACCGCGCCTACGCGATGACCAACCCCGCCGAATACTTCGCCGAATCCACCGAGGCTTACTTCGGCCACAACGATTTCTTCCCCTACACCAACGACCAGCTCAAATCGCACGATCCGGGAATGTATGAGTTGTTAGGCCGTCTGTGGGGCACGACCGGTGGCGTGAACGCCGCGCCCAAAGGGGAATGAAACGGTCGATACTGCCGATCGGTTAGGCGTTGGATCCAGGAACGGCGGAATCTGATCCGCCACTACTGAGGCTTTGCGTTGCGGTAAATTCCTTTGGCAAACGGGCTATCGAGCATCGTAGAACTTCTTCACCACCGACCATGCCTTCTTGCGCTGGCCTTTGTCCGAGATGAGTCCCTTGCGGTTCCAGCCGTCCTGATTCTGCGGGTGGCAGCGGGTGGGCGAGCGGAAATCGAACAACACCCACGGGCAGGTGCCGCGCAGGTTGGGGATGTTGGCGAACATGATGTAGTTCTTGCGGTAGAGGTCCTCCTGGTATTCCTCGCTCCAGTCATGGGCCACGTCCATCGGGCCGTGCTGGCCGTAGAGCGCTTCGCAGCCGAATTCGGTCATCACCAGCGGCTTGCCGGTAGCCACCTCCCACTTGATCTGGTCCGGTTCCAGTGGGAAGGGCGTGTACCAACCGAGGTATTTGTTGATGCCGACCACATCGACCGCTTCGGCAACCTTGTCGTTGAGGTGGAAGGTGGAGGTGGCTTGCTGATAGCGGGCGTTGTCGAAGGCCGCGCCGACCAGCCTGCCGTCGTCGAGTTGGTGGGTGAGCGAGACCAGATTGGTTAGAACCTTGTCGCGGTATTCGGACGGGCTGGTTTCATTGGCGATGCTCCAGATGATGATGCCGGCGCGGTTCTTGTCTCGATAGATCATCTCGCGCAGCATGGTCTCCGCCTTCTTGAGAATGGCGGGGTTCGAGAACTCGATGCCCTGCCAGAGCGGGATCTCCTCCCAGATCATGATCCCCATTTTCTCGGCCATGCGCACGGTGTGCTCGTTCTGTGGATAGTGGGCGGTCCTGACGAAGTTGCAGCCCAGCGCCTTCACCTCGCTGAGAATCATGGCTGCGTCTGCATCGGAAGTGGCGCGGCCCATGCGCTGGGGGATCTCCTCATGGAAGTTGACACCCTTGAGGAAAACCGGTTTGCCGTTGAGCAGCAGGTCGCAGCCATTTGTCTCGATGGTGCGGAAACCGATATCGTCCTCCACGGAATCTCCGGCGGTGCTGACCTTGATGTGATACATCCTGGGTGATGCGGGTTCCCATAGCTGCGGCTTGGCTTTGATTTCAAACGCCACGTATCCGTCCGCGTTGGTGGTGAGCTTCTGCTGGATTTCCAGCTCCGGGATGGCGAGCTCCACCTGCCGCGCTGAGGTCGCGCCATCGAGCTGGATGTGTCCGGCAATCAGGTCGGTTTTGCCTTTTGCAAGCTGCACCTTGTAGTCGCGCACATGCACATTCGGGCGGTCCACCAAGAAGACGTCGCGCAGGATGCCGCCGTAGTTCCACCAGTCGAAGTTCATCGCGGGGATGCCGTCCACCTTGCGGTTGTTGTTGACCATCACCACCAGGTCGTTCTCGCCGTCCACCATCAGGTCGGTGATGTCGAACTGGAACGGAGTGAAACCACCTTCGTGATGACCCACTTCCTTGCCATTCAGCCAGACGGCCGCTTCATAACTGACGCCGGCGAAGTAGAGGATCTGGCGGTGGTCCTTGGATTTGCTCGCGGTGAAATACCGCTGGTACCAGACGTTTCCCTCATAGTATTTCAATTCGGGGACCTGTGAGTTGAAATCGCCGGGCACATCAAGTCTGAGTCCGCCGCTGAACGAATACTCCACGAACTCGGTGTTCGTTTGCGGCTTGCGGTTCTGATAGAACTTCATCGGCTTGCCCCGTCCAAAAGGATCGATGATCGCGTTCCACTTGCCGTTGAGGAGCGTGGCGTCCTTGCAACCTGCGGGATTCATCATGAACGACTGGGCCATGAGGTTCATGGCCATGCCGAGGAACAGCGGAATGAGGAGGCGCGTTTTCATGCGGATGCGGGCGGGGTTTTCGTCCATGTTTCGAAACACGAACGATCCTTGCCGTCACGCGCCGGGCTGGCAAGATGCGAGTTGGTGATCAGCACCTCCCGGGACAGCACCCGCCGCTTACGGCAGGTGTGTCACGCCCATCAGGAAGCGGTCGCATTCGCGTGCGGCACCGCGGCCTTCGTTGATGGCCCAGACGACGAGCGACTGGCCACGCCGCATGTCACCGGCGGCGAAGACACCGGGCAGGCTGGTGGTGTAGATGTCGTGGTCGGCCTTGACGTTCGAGCGGGCGTCGGTTTCGAGGGCGAACTGCTCGACGATGGCTTGTTCGGGACCCATGAAACCCATCGCGAGCAGCGCGAGCTGCGCGGGGATGATGCGGGCGCTGCCTTCCTTTTCCTTGGGAATGAAGCGGCCGTTGTCGTTGGTCCATTCGATGTCGCAGATCTCCAGACCTGATAGATTACCTGCCTCATCCTTGAGGAATCGTTTCGTCTGGACGAGATACTGGCGCGGGTCCTGGCCTTGGACGGCGGCGGCCTCTTCCTGGCCGTAGTCCATCTTGTAAACCTTCGGCCACTCGGGCCACGGGTTGTTAGGCGCGCGCTCCATCGGCGGCATCGGCATGATTTCGAGCTGGATCACGCTCTTGCAACCGTGGCGCAGGCTGGTGCCCACGCAGTCGGTGCCGGTGTCGCCACCGCCGATGACGACGACATTCTTGCCCTTGGCGTTGAGCGCGGGGTTGCTGCCGTCGAACTTGTGGTCGAGCTGGTAGCGGGTGTTGTTGGTGAGGAACTCCATGGCGAGGTGCACGCCCTTGGCATCGCGGTTCTCTACGGGCAGGTCACGGCCAAGCGTTGCGCCGCAGCAGAGCACGATGGCGTCGAAGTCCTTGCGGAGCTTTTCGGCGGTCCACACGCTGTCCTTGCCGATGTGGATGCCGGTTTTGAAAACGATGCCTTCCTCGGCCATCAGGTTGACGCGGCGTTGCACGACCTCTTCCTTGTCGAGCTTCATGTTAGGGATGCCATACATGAGCAGTCCGCCGATTCGGTCCTCGCGTTCGAAGACGGTGACGTTGTGTCCAGCTTGGTTAAGCTGGTCCGCACAGGCGAGACCGGCAGGCCCGGAGCCGACGACTGCGACTTTTTTGCCGGTCCTTGTCGCTGGGACACGAGGGACGACCCAGCCTTCCTCCCAACCCTTGTCGATGATGGCGCACTCGTTGTTCTTGATGGTGACGGGCGGCTCGATCACGCCGAGCACGCAGGAGCCTTCGCAGGGAGCGGGGCAGACACGGCCGGTGAATTCGGGGAAGTTGTTGGTCTTGTGCAGGCGCTCGAGCGCTTCCTTCCAGCGGCCGCGGAAAACGAGGTCGTTCCATTCCGGGATCAGGTTGTTGACCGGGCAGCCCGATGCCATGCCGGAAACAATGTGCCCGGTGTGGCAGAACGGAGTGCCGCAGTCCATGCAGCGCGCGCCTTGTGCACGGCGTTCCTTGTCGTCACCGTGGATCTTGAATTCCTTCCAGTTCCTGAGACGTTCGATCGGAGCGATTTCGGAATCGGTCTTGCGAGCGATCTCCATGAATCCTGTTGGTTTGCCCATGGTGAGTGAGGTGAGAAGTTATGTGTTAAAAGTTATGGGTATCGTTCAGTTGCCGCCGACGCGTGAGAGGTCCTTGAGGTTTTCCTCGAAGGCGGCCATGGCGGCTTCGTCTCCGGAGAGGCCTTGTTCCTCGACCTTGCGGAAGCATTCAAGCATGCGCTCGTAGTCGCGCGGGAAGACCTTGAAGAACTTCGGCAGCTCGGCATTCCAGTTGTCGAGGATCGCCTTGCCGCGCGCGGAACCTGTTAGCGCGACGTGTTTTTCGATCTCGGCCTTGACGGTTGCGATGTCCGCATCCCCGCATTCGATGAGGCGGTAGAGGTTGACCATCTCCTTGTTGAGGCGTTTTTCGAACAGGCCGTCGATGTCATAGACATAGGCGACACCGCCGGACATGCCCGCGGCGAAGTTACGGCCGGTTTCACCGAGCACGATGACCTGGCCGCCCGTCATGTATTCGCAGCCGTGGTCGCCCACGCCTTCGACGACGGTTTTGACGCCGGAGTTTCTAACACAGAAACGTTCGCCCGCGATGCCGTTGATGTAGGCCTCGCCGAGTGTGGCGCCGTAGAACGCGACGTTGCCGATGAGGATGTTCTCCTCCGCCTTGAAGGACGAGCCTTTGGGTGGATAGATGATGATCTTCGCACCCGAGAGGCCCTTGCCGACGTAGTCGTTGGCATCGCCTTCGAGCTCGAAGGTCATGCCCGGCGGACAGAACGCAGCGAGCGATTGACCGGCGCTGCCCTTGAACTTCAGATAGATCGTGTCTTCCGGCAGACCGGCGCCACCGTGTTTGCGGGTGAGCTCGCTGCCGGTGATGGTGCCGACCACGCGGTTGACGTTGATGATCGGCAGTTCGGCGCGGACCTTCTCGCCGCGCTGGATGGCGGGTTCGCAGATCTTGAGCAGGTGCGTGTTGTCGAGTGCGGCGTCCAGGCCGTGGTCCTGCGCCTTCTGGCAGTATGCACCCACTTCGTCGCCCACATCGGGTTTGTGGAAGATGGTCGTTAGATCGACGCCCTTGGCCTTCCAGTGAGCGGTGGCCTCGTTGGTATCGAGGCACTCGACGTGGCCGACCATCTCGTTGATCGTGCGGAATCCGCACTCGGCCATGATCTCGCGCATTTCCATGGCGATGAAGGTCATGAAATTGACCACGTGCTCAGGCTTGCCGGCGAAGTTCTTGCGCAGCTTGGGATCCTGGGTGGCGACGCCGACCGGACAGGTGTTTTTCTGGCAGACACGCATCATCAGGCAGCCGACGGAAACGAGCGGCGCGGTGGCGAAACCGTATTCCTCGGCACCTAACAGCGCGGCGATAGCCACGTCGCGGCCGGTCTTGAGCTGGCCGTCGGTTTCCAGCACCACGCGGCTGCGCAGGTCGTTGAGCAGCAGGATCTGGTTGGTTTCCGCGAGGCCGAGTTCCCAAGGAGCACCGGCGTTGTAGATCGACGAGGATGGCGAAGCGCCCGTGCCGCCGTCGTGACCGGCGATGAGGATGACGTCCGCGTGGGCCTTGGCCACACCGGCGGCGATGGTGCCGACGCCGACTTCCGCCACCAGCTTCACGTTGATGCGTGCCCGCGGGTTGGCATTCTTCAAGTCGTGGATCAGTTCTGCTAGATCCTCGATCGAGTAGATGTCGTGGTGCGGGGGAGGGGAAACGAGGCCCACGCCCGGTGTCGAGTGGCGGACCTTGGCGATCCATGGATAGACCTTGGAGCCGGGGAGTTCGCCGCCTTCGCCGGGCTTCGCGCCCTGCGAGATCTTGATCTGGATTTCGTCGGCGTTGACGAGGTATTCGCTGGTGACACCGAAGCGGCCGGAGGCGACCTGCTTGATGGCGGAGCGCTTGCTGTCGCCGTTGGCCATCGGCAGGAAGCGTTCGGGGTCCTCGCCGCCTTCGCCGGTGTTCGACTTGCCGCCGATGCGGTTCATCGCGATGGCGAGCGTTTCGTGGGCTTCCTGCGAGATCGAGCCATAGGACATGGCACCGGTCTTGAAGCGTTTGGTGATGGTTTCGACGGAGTCCACCTCGTCGATGGGCACGGATGGGCGCTTGCTCTTGAACTTCATCAATCCGCGCAGGGTCGAGAGGTTCTCACTCTGATCGTTCACCTTCTTCGCATACTGCTTGTAAACCTCGTAGCTGCCGGTGCGCACCGCCTTCTGGAGGAGGTGGATGGTTTCCGGGTTGAAGAGGTGGAACTCACCGTCCTTGCGCCACTGATAGACGCCGCCGGAATCCAGCGCGCGATCCTCCGCCTCGATGTGGCGGTCAGGGAACGCCTGGCGGTGGCGGATCAGGCATTCCTCGGCGATCTGGGCGATGTCCGAACCTTCGCAACGGCTGGAGGTGCCGCAGAAGAACTTGTTCACCAACTCGGTGCTGAGACCGATGGTTTCGAAGATCTGCGCGCCACGATAGGAGGCGACGGTCGAAATGCCCATCTTTGCCATGGTCTTGACCACGCCCTTGATAGAGCCCTTGAGGAAGTTGTAAACCGCCTTGTCGAAATCGGTGTCCAGCATCTGGTCCTGGATCATCTGATAGATCGAATCGAAGGCCATGTAGGGGTTGATGGCGTCCGCTCCGTAGCCGATGAGCGTGGAGAAATGGTGGACCTCGCGGGCCTCGCCGGTTTCAAGGATGATGGAAACCCTGGTGCGGGTGCCGGAGCGCACGAGATGGTGGTGCAGACCGCCCATCACCAACAGGGTCGGCATCGCAGCGTGCCGCGCGTCGATGTTTCTATCAGAAACGATGAGGATGTTGAAGCCATCCGCGATCGCCTTGTCGGCTGCGGCGCAGAGGTTGTCGAAGGCTTGTTCGAGGCCCTCGCCGCCTTGATCGGCGGGGAAGAGCGCGTCGAGGGTGGTGGCCTTGAAGCCGTCCAGGGTGACCTCGCGGAGCTTGGCGAGTTGCTTGTTGTCGAGCAGCGGGTTGTCCAGGCGGATCATGCGGCAGCTCTTCGGGCCGGGTTCGAGCAGGTTCCCCTCGGAACCGATGAAGGTTTCCGTGGCGGTGACGAGCTCCTCGCGGATGCAGTCGAGCGCCGGGTTGGTGACCTGGGCGAAGATCTGCTTGAAATACTGATAGAGATGTTTCGGCTTCTCCGAAAGCACGGCGAGCGGCGTGTCGTTGCCCATCGAGGCGATCGGCTGGACGCCGGTGGAAGCCGTCGGCCCTAACAGCATGCGGAGATCCTCGTAGGTGTAACCGAATGCGAGCTGGCGTTCGAGCACGCGCTTTTCCTCCACGGTGTTCGGAGCCTTCGCTTCCGGCAGGTCCTTGAGGAACACGCGGTTTTCATCCAGCCACTTCTTGTAGGGCTTGGCGGAATAGATGCGTTGTTTCACCTCGTCGTCCGGGACGATGCGGCCTTCCTTCATGTCCACGAGGAACATGCGACCCGGGCGCAGGCGGCCTTTCTGCACGACGGTGAGAGGATCAAGATCCGGGATCACGCCGACTTCCGAAGCCATGATGACGAGATCGTCCTCGGTGACGTAGTAGCGGCTCGGGCGCAGGCCGTTGCGGTCTAGCACTGCACCGATCTGGGTGCCGTCCGAAAAGGTGATGGATGCCGGGCCGTCCCATGGCTCCATCATGCACGCATGGAACTCATAGAACGCGGTCTTCTCCTCGTTCATCATCGTGTGGCGTTCCCATGGCTCGGGGATCATCATCATCACGGCGTGAACGAGGTCGTAGCCGCCGAAGTGCATGAACTCGAGGGCGTTGTCGAAGCGCGCGGAGTCCGAGCCGTCCTCGTTGATCACCGGGAAGAGCTCGGAGATGCTGTCGCCGTATTTCGGGCTTTGGCAGAGCGCCTGGCGGGCCTTCATGAAATTGGCGTTGCCCATCACCGTGTTGATCTCGCCGTTGTGGGCGATGAAACGGTTGGGGTGCGCGCGGGACCAACTCGGGAACGTGTTGGTGGAGAAACGCGTGTGCATCAGCGCCAGCGCGGACTCGAAGTCCGGATCATGAAAGTCCGGGAAATACTCCGAGAGCTGGCAGGGCGTGAGCATGCCCTTGTACACCATCGTGCGGGCCGAGAGGTTGGTGATGTAGAGGTAGGATGCGCCGGGGAACGAGTTGGACTGGTTGCCATGAACGTCCTTGAAATTGTTAGGCATCTCGTTGGTGCGGATCCAGTAGGCCACGCGGCGGCGGATGATGTAGAGCTTGCGCTCGAAATCCTCCGCGCTGGTGATGTCATCGCTTTTTCCGATGAAGAGCTGCTTGATCGACGGTTCGTAGCGGCCCGAGGTCTTTCCAAGGATCTCGCTTTTCACCGGCACCGTGCGCCAGCCGAGGAAGACCTGTCCTTCGTCCCGGATGACGTGCTCGAAGACCTGCTTCGTGGCATCGCGCTCGCTCGGGTCCGGCGACATGAAGACCACTCCAGCGCCGTAGCTGCCTTCAGGCGGCAGTTCGACGCCCTTTTTCGCCATTTCCTTGCGCAGGAATTTGTCTGGCATCTGCACCAGCATGCCCGCGCCGTCACCGGTGGCCGGGTCCGATCCGCTGGCACCGCGGTGGTCCATCTGCGCGTTCATCGTCAGCGTTTTCTGGATGATGTCGTGTGACCGCTTGCCCTTGAGGTGCGCGATGAAGCCGACACCGCAGGCGTCTTTCTCATGCGAGGGATGCCAAAGGCCTTGGGGTTGCGGCCAGCCAAGCGGGGATGTCTGCGAAACGGACATTGGATTCGGTGTGTGGAGTGGTGGGGTTGAGAATCGGAAAACGAAGGGCTTGAACATCAGGACTGAAGGGAAATCCACCAGCCATGATGCCACGAACGCCTTTGAAATCCTGACATCGCGGGAACCATCGGACGAAACGGGCGGGAAATCTGCTTTTCGAGTCGGGCGGTGTCAAGACCGGGGGAAGGTCGGGTTTTCAGAGGACTTGCGGATTCCACATGTGGATCTTGCCGGACCGGCTTGAATCACGGGACAATCGTGGAATTACCACGGAAATCAAATTTCCCGCCATCAATCCGGATTTTTACGTTTTTAGCCCTAAGCACGGTCTTGGTTACGGCCTGAACGAGGCGAATGCAGGAGAGGCCATCCGGGATTGGTAAGGATCGCGCGTCTGGAATGCCGGTTTCAGGATTGGAGGTGAATGTCTGTTATTTGGGACTGGTGCCTCGGAGCATGGAAAAATCGGCTCGCAGCGCCTGCCCCCGGCCCGTTAGCTTTCACGCAATCCCGATGCCCGCGCCCGATTCCGTCATCAAGCTCTGCGAAACCTTCGCCGACCACCGCGACCACTACCGCTCCGGCAACTACAACGAGGCCCAACTCCGCAAGGAATTCCTCGATCCTTTCTTCGCCGCGCTCGGCTGGGACATGGACAACGCCCAAGGCCACGCGCCCCAATACCGCGATGTGACCCGATGGGGTGCTCACAAACCGGCTTGCCACCGTGTTGGAGTGCTGGGACACCGCAGTGTTCCACCCGCTGGTGCTGTGGATTAACGGCCGGGTGCAGTCCGAAGATCACAAGGCGAAACTGTTCATGCTGGTGGAGAGTTACATCGTCAGGCGCGAAATCTGCGGCCTCACGCCCAAAAACTACAACAAGGTGGTAACAAGCTGGATTCGTGCGATCCGACAGGCGGCGGAACCATTACCCGCCTTTCAGCAACAGCTAGGCTCGGGGGAGGGCGACATTTCACGATGCCCCACTGATGCAGAACTCAGAGAGGCATTTTTCACGCAGTCAGCCTACGACCGGATTGGGTCGCGGAGGCTTCGCTACATCCTCAGGGCCACCTCATATTGGTACCAATCAAGGCTTGTACGAAACATCTGTTTGAATTAAAGAGGCCGGATGGCCCACAAGAAGACTCGCAATGAGCAATACGCCGGGGTATTTCCTTCTGGCATGGAAGCGTTCGAAACTCTCGCCGATCCCCGCAACGGAAGATCCAAACGACACTATTTCGGAGAGGTGCTCTTCATCGCGTTGGCCGCCATGATCTGCGGCTTGGAAGGCTTTGATGATTTCGA
>CANBTO010000126.1 GCA_947372405.1 Verrucomicrobiaceae bacterium | reverse complement strand
ATCACATTCGCCCACTGGTTGATGAGCAGTGGCAGATCGCGGTAGGATTCGATCCAGCGCGCGAAGGCGGCGCCGATGATTGTTTCCGAAGTCGGGCGGATGACATACGGCTCGGCGAGTTCGCCGGTCGGGATCATCTTGGTTTTTCCAGTGACCGGGTCCTTCACGGTTTCCAGGCGGTGGTGGGTGACCACGGCGCACTCGGTGGCAAAACCCTCGGCGTGCTCGGCTTCCTTCTCCAGATAGGAAAGCGGAATGAGCAGAGGGAAATAGGCGTTCTGGTGACCGGTAGCCTTGAATTTCCGGTCGAGCTGCTGCTGGATGAGCTCCCATATGCCGTAGCCCCATGGCTTGATGACCATGCAGCCCCGTGTTTCGGAATTTTCCGCAAGGTCGGCGGCTTTGATGACTTGCTGATACCACTCGGGGAAATCCTGGGCGCGGGTGGGTGAAATGGCGGTCTTTTCGGCGGACATGTTGGTTGCCGCAATAGGAATCACGGAGCGGCTCAAAGAGCATCAAAAAAAGCAAAGAAATCCCGCGCTGGGTGTTTGACAGAGTTCCGGCGACACTTCTTACTTCCCCTCGTTAGGAACCAAAAGCCCCGCGCATGAGCGAAAACGAAAACCAACAGCCCACCCCTTCCAGGCAGACCTCCAGCGTCCCGCTTTCAAAGCAGACGACAAGTGTCCCGCTTTCAAAGCAAACCTCCAGCGTGCCGTTGAAGAAGGAAACCGTTCGCGTGACACTGAAAGCCGCGGACGCACCACCTGCGGTTCCTTCCGCCACGGTGCCGATGGCACCACCGGTTCGTCCGCCCATACCGGGAGGGCCACCGACTCCGACTGCGGGAGCACCCCGCCCCACTGCACCGGCACCTACGATTCCTCTTCGCTCCGCAGGCTCGCCTACAGCTCCAGGAACTCCGCCACGCCCTGCAGGCGTGACACCGACCGCTCCTCTTGCGCCCGCACCGACCATTCCTCTCCGGCCGACAAGCGCCCCCTCTCCCGCTCCCACCATCCGGCTGGCTCCGGGTGCCGCGCCCACCGCGCCAGGCGGCACTCCCACCCTGCCGAAAGCCACCGTCCAGCTTCAGGCCCCCACTCAGCCACTTGGCACTTCTTTCCCAAGCGCTTCCCAAGCCGCCACGCTCAGAGTGGAGGACGATGAGGAGGAAGGAGCCAACGACGGAATCGTCAAGATCCTCGCCGGTGTCGGTTTCGCCGCCGCACTCGCCGTTCTCGCGTTCCAGTTGATGCTCGCCAACGTCTGGATCAGTGTGGATGACAATCCCAAGAAAGGCGACTGGGCCCAACTTCTCGAATAATTCCCAACCACTCTCTTCATTACCATCATGGCCTGGCCCATCATCAACATCCTGCTCGCAATCGGCGTTCTCTTTGTGGCATTCTCTGCCGCTGGACTACCGGTTGGCTGAGACACGGACAAAAGTTTCCTGGCAAGAGCCGCCTCGCGTTCATCCGCAGGGCGGCTCTTGACGTTTCAGCCAACACGCTTCATGGTCCGTCCATGGCTCTGAAACTTACCGAAACCAATTTCCAATCCGAAGTGATCGACTCCAACGTGCCCGTCCTCGTGGACTTCTGGGCCGAATGGTGCGGCCCCTGCAAAATGATCGGCCCGGTCATCGACCAGGTCTCCTCCGAACTCGAAGGCCAGGCCAAAGTCGGCAAGGTGAACGTCGATGAAGCCCGCGAACTCGCCGTCAAATACAACGTGCGCTCCATCCCGCTGCTCCTGTTCTTCAAGAACGGCGAGGTCAAGGACCAGATCGTCGGCGCCAGCGTCACGAAGGACCAGCTCAAGGCGAAACTGCAGGCCCTCGCCTGATCCTGAATCAATCGTTCCAGCCAAAGCCGGTCCGGTATTTCCGGGTCGGCTTTTTGCATTTCAACCGGGTCAATCGGGATAGTAACCGAAGCCGTTCTCGGAATCATACCAATAGCTGATTCCCGGATCGTTCATGAAATAGGAGAGCGTGAACCTCGAACCTTCCGCCCGATAATTCGTAACCCGGCTCTTCACCCAGGGGTGATTGAAGGAATACCCCTCGATCAACTCCGGAAAAGCTCCTTTCTCCTGCTTGATCCCATTCACATGTCTGACAAGCCCGATGATTTCCTCGTGAATCATCACCCAGTTGCGAATCTGCCAGGTCTGCCAGATCAGAAGAACTCCGCAAACACCGACCAGCCATGACGCGGCCAGAGCGCGCCGGTGAAAACCGAGTAACACCAGAAGCCCCGCCAACAAGGTAATTCCGCGGAACAGTCCGTGCACGATTTCCCCCCCGGTGTAAACCACACTGTAGCCGACGAACCAAAGAGGAAGCAGGAAAGCCGTGCTGATTGCCAGAAACAGCGGCCACGAAAGATCTCCCTGCGATTCAACCGATGAATTCGTTGACTTGGCTTTTATCATATATTTCTCAAGCCTGAAAAATTTCACGCCTTCTCCTCATCAGCGCGGTGGCGACGGAGATTATCAACAGCAGGCTCGCGGATGGCTCAGGCACGCCGGGAATCTTCGGCGTGGCGTCGCCGTCCGCCGGAGTGAGACCGTTCTCATCATACTGGGCCTGGGTTTCCAGAACCACCGCACCGGAGAAAGGCGTCACCATCTGATAGCGCGCCGCCAACTCCGCACGCGTGGCATCCGTCATCTGAACCGCTGCGTTCTCAACCGTCACCGCGGCCCAATGTCGGGCCAGTTGATCCCACACCCTGCTACCCGCCAGCCCATCTGCGGATGACGCGCGCTTCCACTTCCATGAAAGCCCGGCCCGATCCACGCGCAAGTCTGTTAGATAGTTGGAGAAATCGGTCACCGGGTTCTCCATCGACGGGCCCCGGTGCAGACAACCGGTTCGATAGATCGCCTCCGCAAGACGGTTAGGCCCCGCCACCGCCTCCACTTCCAGGATGTCGGGTTTCACACTGCCACGCTCAAGCAATTGCAGTAGAGCCTCAGGCTGCGACAAGCCGACGGCCTGCGGTCCGTGGACCCACACGATCGGTCCGCCCGTTTCACGTGCGATGCGGATCGCCTCGCGCAGCGCCGGTTCATTGTCCCGTCCGCCCGAGAACCGGTAGCGCTCCAAATCCGCCGGACTGACACGGCGGGCTAAATCGTCGGCTAACAGCAGTTCCATTTCACCTCCAGGCACGCTGTTGATCGCCTTGAGCAACCATTTTCTCGCCGCCGCCATCGAGGAGGAACCATCGATCACCAACACCGCTTTTCCGGACACAGACCTTGTCTCGCGCATCGGCGCGCGGATCAGAAAACGTTCCGCTGGTTTTGCGAAGCGGTCCTCGCACCACACCACCGGGGGCTCGGCAGGCAGCGCATCCACGCTCACCGCCGCGGTTTCCTCCAAAGCGGCCTCACCCGGAATCGAGAAGGCAAGCGAGTATCCTCCACCATCGCGCACGGCCGCCTGCTGCCGCACGTTTTCTGCTAGTGAGAATCCACAATCCCCCTGCAACCATAACGCATGCTCCAGCGCACCGGCGGTGCCGAAGTTCCGCTCCACGATGCGCGGCAGTTCCCAACGCGCGCCATCCAGCGGTGCCGTGACCCCGAAGCGGATCTTCATCCGGCCGTGCGCCGGCACCGGAAAACACTGCAGCATCACCGTGTCCGGCCCCACCATGTTGACGAGCACCGGATCGCGCCGCTGCACGACCGCCACGGATTTGTAGGCGGCCTTCACCTTGGACACCGTGCTGAACGCCGCTTCCCGCGGTTCGCCATTCACCCACAACGTGAGCCGCGAAACCCGGCCATCCCTCGGCAGCCGCACCTGGCAGCGCGCTTCCTGAGGTCTAACCGAATCGTTTTTGAAAACCATCGTCCACTCGCCATAACCGAGGCGCGAAACTGAATCCAGATGCCCGTCGAATCGTGATTCCGCCAGATCCAACCCCCTCAAGCGGACCGCCACGGCATCCCCGCCCACATGGTCGTCGAAAACCACATCCGCCATCGCATCGGTACCGCGCAACAGTCCGCCGCGACTGCCTTGCGGCGGCTTCAACGAGTTGAACGGCCTGCCGGTCACGCGGAAGAACACATCGCGCGCCTTTTCTGAATCGGACGCGGGTCCTTCCCAATCATCGATGATCGACGCAGGGATCGTCCACCCCATGAAGATCCAACCGGAAATATCAGTCGCCATCGAGGTGCCGCGGTTGCCTTCATAACAGGCCTTCAACAACACCCGTTGCGAGTGGAACATTCGCAGCCTGTCCACTGCGGCGGACGAATTCCGATCCCCCGCCATCGCGGCTGATAGATTCGCACGAGTCCACAATGGCGCAGCCTCCAACAGGCAGAACGCCGCCATCCCTGCGGCCACACCAATCCACCAACCGTTCCGGTAAGGCTGTGGATTGGCCGCTTCGCGTCTGGCGCTCCGACCGATCCGCCACGTCGTATATGCTGTTAGAACCGGCGTCAGGGAGAGCAGTCCCAGCCCCATGAACAGCAATGCCAGGATCGAGAGATGAATGATCGGCAGAAACAGCAAGCCGTAGAACAACGCCGTCACCAGCACCATTCCCGCCGCAGCTCCGCGCATCCGGTCACCCGCACCACGACCTCCAAGGAGCAGCCATGCGTTCACGAGCGGAACCATCGCAATCAATAACGCGTGCCACCACGTAGGTACCGGATCGAACATGGCGGAGCCACAGAACGATGTCAGCATCTCGAAAATCAAAACTCCCAGCGGAAACACCACGCCGAAGGTCCAACTGCAGAAACGTCTAAATCCCCGGGCTCCGTCGATGGACCGCTCGATTTCAGGCGGTGGCACAGGTCGGTATCCGGCGTCAAGTTTGCCAAGGATCTGCTCCAAATGCATCAACCCGATGATTTCGGATCCCGACCGCTCCGCCTCCTCGTGGATATGGCTTCGAAGATCCTCCTTCAGATCCACGGCCTCCTCGCCCACGAACCCCTCCCGCGCCGTGCGTTCCCGCAGGTATTCTGCCAGCCGCTGCTCCGCCTGTGTGGTCCAGTTCTTCATGGTGTGATCTGTGGATTTTCCGAATCGTTGATGGAAACATCGGCGGCTCCAGTTCCCGCCTGCAGGCCCGCCACCCCGCGCAGCATTTCCGCGAAATAAACCTCCATCTCCCGCGCCAAGTCCCTCCCCGCCGGAGTCGCCGAGTAATACTTCCGCGCCGGACCCTCACGGGACTCCTCCAGACGCGTAGTCACCAGCCCCTGCCGCTTCAGCCGTGAGAGCAACGGGTAAATCGATCCCTCCGCCACGCCCACTCCCGGCACTGCCACCAGCGCCTTCACCAGCGCATAACCATACCACTCCGCGGACGACAATGCCTTCAGAATGCAGAGATCCAGCACCCCCTTGCGCATTTGAACCGTCCAGTTAGCGAACAGTTCGCTCGCCGTTCCATCTGTCGCTTCCGGGTCACCCATCGCCACCACGTATCTTGCGTCACAAGGTAGCTGTCAACAAAGAATTTTGGGCACAGTTTTCAGTGAAACCGGAATTCCCGGATTTGACCAAACGGATTTTCCTACAGCATGCGCGCCGAATGGATCACTTTCCGGCACCGCTCTGATAGAGCGCCACAAGCCCCGCGCCGATGGCTTGGGAAAGGTCTCCAAGCTCGGCCGGAACGATCTTCAGCGTGCCTTTCTGCTGCGGCCAGAGATATGGCTCCGCGGTCTCGCGGATGATGCGCAGGTAGCGCTCGCGGAAAGCAGGTGTCGTCGCCTCGTGGTCCATGAGCCCGCCGCCGATGACGACGATGCCGGGGTCCAGCGCCATCACGAGGTTGGCCACATGAAGGCCCATCACCCGTGCCTGGAAATCGAAGATCGCCACCGCCAGCGGATCGTCTTTTTGCGCGCGGCCGCGCAACGAAAGGACCTGTTCCTTGATCGGAGCGGAGGATTTCGCGAGTTCGTGATCCGGGAATTTCTCCAATTGGTGGGCCAGCAGGTAAGGCAGACCGGAAATGGTTGTGTAGGCCTCCACGCATCCCCAGTCACGGCCGCAGCCACAAGCCAGCGGCTTGCCCGTCAGGCCAAACATGTTCAATGGCACCGGCATGTGGCCGGCCTCCATCCCGGCAAGCGTGTCACCATCGAGCGACAAGCCGTCCTGCCCTATGAACGCCGCCCCAAGGCCCGAGCCGGGCATCAGCATCATCACCGATGCCTTGGATTCCCCACGTGCCAGCCGCGCCTCGGCCACGCCACCGTAGTTCCCGTCGTTGCCGACCGAGAGTCGCACCGGTCGACCGACCTTTTGCGCGAGAGCCGCGCTGTAATCCGCATGCACGTCCCAGCCGCAGAAACTCGCAGGCAGGTTCGGCGATTTTCCGAACACCCCGTAGCGCTCATACGGCCCTGGAATCGCAAGACCCACGCCGTGCACCTGTGACCATTGCAATCCGTTCAACGAGAGAAACTCCGTGATGCCGTCGATCCAACCCTCGATGACGGCTTCGCGGCCGTTCTGCGAGTTGGTCGGGCGCTGCAGCAGCTTCGTGCTCACGGCCTCGCCGTCCTCCCTGACCGCCGAGGTCTTCGAGGTGGTCGCGCCGCTGTCCGTACCGATGAAGATTTTTCCACTCATGATGAAGCCAGCTTGCGAACGCGGACGCGGATGGCAAGTCCAATTGTCTGTTAGATCGCGATTCCTGCCGCCGTTTCCATAGCCGCTCCGGCAACCACGATCCGCCCCTGATAAATCCCCAATGCGACCGACGTTTCGGATGCCTGCCATGAAAACGCCGTCCCGTTGGATGCTGATCTCCGTCCTGCTCGCCGCTGCCGCCTCGGCGCGGGATTATTTCGGTGTCGCCCCGGGCGCACTTGAATGCTCCAAGGCCAGAATCCAAGCTGGAGATTCCATTCTCCGCCCAGCCTTCGAAGCCCTCGTCAAGGAGGCTGACAAGGCACTCGCCGTCGATCCGCCCAGCGTCACCTGCAAATCCAAGCTCCAGCCCGGCATCACCAAAAACGACTATTGCAGCCAGGCCCCGTATTTCTGGCCGGATCCCTCGAAACCCGACGGCCTGCCCTACATCCCGCGTGATGGTGAAGTGAACCCGGAAAGCCGCACCGAGGCGTCCGACCAACATCGCGCTGAGATTCTTGGCGGCACGGTTTCCACGCTCGCGCTCGCCTATGCGTTCACGGGACGCGAATCCTACGCGGAGCACGCCGCCCGCTGCCTCAAGGTCTGGTTCATCGATCCCGAAACACGCATGAACCCGCAGATGGAATACGCCCAGTTCGTTCCCGGCCTGAACACCGGACGCGGCATCGGCATCATCGAGGCCGGCGGCATCGTCGAAGCGGCGGACGCCTCCGCATTGCTCGCCGGGTCCAAAGCATGGAGCGGAGATGATGACGCCGCTTTGTTAGGGTGGGCGGACAAATTCCACGACTGGCTTCTCACGAGCCGCAACGGCAAAGCCGAGGCCGCGGAAAAACAAAACCATGGCACGATGTTCGACGTCAGGGTTTCCCGTCTCGCCTTGATGCTCGGCAAAATCGACGAGGTGAAAACAATCACTGAAACCGCCCGCGAGAAACGCATCGCAATGCAGATCGAACCCGACGGCAGGCAACCAATGGAACTGCGGCGCACCAAATCCTTCAACTATTCGCGTCTCAACCTCCGCGGGCTCGCGGAACTCGCCGTCATTGCCGGACGCGTCGGCGTTGATCTCTGGCACTTCGAAACCCCGGACGGCCGCTCGATCCGCAAGGCCATCGGTTTCATGGAACCCTACGTGCGCGACGAATCCCTCAAGTGGCCCACCCAACAAATCGTCCCCATCATCCGCTCCGAACTCGCCGTGGTCTTCCGCCAGGCGTCCATCGCCTACCACGAGCCACGCTATGAGAAAGTCGCGGCGGATCTTCCCGGCTCTGATCGCGCGAGGTTCCAACTGCTCCATCCCCTTCCGCCCTCAGACAAGCAGCCTTCCACACCTTGAAAGACTTCGGGATTTTCTAACAGATCAAACTCAGTCCTGTAGGGTCAAGGTGACGCGAAGCACGTCCATGACCGACTTGCCCGGAATTTCAAGCGCCCGCAGAACCAACTCACCCTGGCCGGACTCCAAGGTCATATCCCCGAATTCAAGCGTGTGGAATTCCTTCATCCGTGATTCACCGCCTGCACGTGGAAGAGTGTCCTGGTTCGAGTAAAGCGGGGGATCCCAGGCGGGAACGACATTTCCTGCCAACTTGGAATCACGGAACGACAACTCGATCTTCGAACCCTCGTCCCCAACCTTGCACGTGTAGTCGATGCCAACCTTGTAGCGCCCGGCGTTGTGGACGTCGAGATTCCAAACCATGCGGTCCTCCGGTTTGCTCCAATTTACAAAATAGGAGCAGTTAGGAGCTTTGCCGCTGCGGCGCACGCCGCCCAAAGGAGTGCCGTCACGGGCAGGCAGCATGGTGATGGGAAACTCACGATAGCCGACGGGAAGTGGTCGCGGGTCCACTCCGCCCTCCTCGCTTTTCCACTTGGTATCGGAGAACATTTCGACGCGCCAGGCATCCACGGCCTTGGCAAGTCTCGCGGCTTCAGCAGGCTCTCTCTGATTGATCGGCTTGGTCTGGCCCGGATCGGTCGTCATGTCGAACAGTTGACCGGCGTGGTCGAGACGCCGCGTCTGCGTCCGCACGCTGGTTTCGCCGGACCAGGTGGAGAAAATCATGCGGTCGGGCCATCCTTCGTCCGCACCTAGCAGAAGCGGGGTGAGGTTCATTCCATCAAGCGGCTTGTTCCCGACACGCGGGATGCAGGCAAGCGAGGTGATCGTAGGCAACAGGTCGATCGCTCCGCAGATACTGGCAACGGTTTTTCCGGCGGGTAGAGTTGCGGACCAGCGGAGATAACAGACGGAGCGCACTCCACCCTCGTCGGTGCTGCCCTTTCGGCCCTTCATGCCGCCATTCCATCGCGGACTGTTAGGGCCGTTGTCCGAGAAATAGATCACGATGGTGTTTTCAGCGAGATGCAGTTCCTCCAGTTTCGCCAGCACCCGGCCGACGTTCCTGTCCTGGTTCTCGATCATGGCGAGGGCGCAGCGCGTCTGGTCCGGATTTTCAGCACGGCTTTCGGTGGCCCGCAATGTGAGAGGCATGTCCTTGAAGTGGTTCCAGTCATTCTCCGGAGCGGCCCAGGGCGAATGCGGAGTCGTGAAAGGGATGTAACAGAAAAACGGCCGGTCCTTGTTTTTCGTGATGAACGCCAACGCGCGGTCCGTGCAGACATCGACGATGTAGCCCTTCGTCCGGATCATGTGACCGTCTTCCTCCAGGGGCGCGTCGAAGTATTCCCCCCAGTGGCCCGAAGTGTAACCGAAGAAACCGTCAAATCCGCGGGCCATCGGATGATAAGGCCATTGGCTGCCGTTGTGCCATTTGCCGAAGGCGCCTGTCGCGTATCCTGCCGCCTTGAATGCGTCCGCGATGGTTTTCTCGCCGGGATCCAGGCGTTCGTGACCGGTTGACACACCCCTTACTCCGCCGCGCGGATGGTAACGCCCTGTTAGAAACTCCGCCCTCGTCGGGGAACACACCGGGCATACATAAAACCGGTCCAGCGAGACTCCGCCTTTCGCGATCGAATCGATGTGAGGCGTGGCGACCTGCGAATTTCCGGAATGGCTGTAATCCCCCCACCCCGCGTCGTCGGCGAGCATGACCACCACGTTCGGCCTGTCTTGTCCCGCAGCGTGAACCGGGCACATCAACAAAACCGCAAGCAGGCTTGGAAACAGGGTTTTCATTTGCATTGGGGCCAATCAGACGCCGGAAAGTGCTCCGGGAACATCCAGTTCAAGAAAGAAACCAGGTTCATGGGATTTCTTTTGACGGAGATTTCCGGCCGGGAACAGCACGCATTTCATCGCCTTGGAGAATACTCACCGCAAGCACGGTTGCGAACCAAGCGTTTGACAATTCTCCATCTTCCACGATTCTTCACACGCTGATTGGAATCAGCGGTTCTTGAGCCGTTACCCCGGCACTCCGGCATGAGCACTAACACCCACCGAACTGCACGCGTCCCATGGATCCCATGGGTCGTTGCGCTCGTTGCGTTGTTCGGAATGAATGCCGTTGCGCCCGATCATTCGAATACCAAAAAAGTCGGTTCCACGGAGAAAATCGGAATGTCCCAACTGGCGCATCACGCCCAGACCCCGGGACGTGCCTTCAGTCCGCAGGAGTTTCTCGGCCACTCTCTTTGCGACGGGATCGGGTCCCTGGATTCATCCTCGTCGTTCCTGTGTATTGAAAACCGCCGGGACCTGCCGGTGCTTCCAGCCCTTCGAGGCGCGGTCCAAGGCCGCGCGCCACCGGTGATTTCGTTTTCCTGATAGTGCCTCGTTCACGTCGGCGCGTGGGTCTGTTCCTGACAAGCGCCTGCTGACATTCGTGTCACATTCGAGGCCGCGGATCCGCTTTGATCCCGGTCATTTCCACTCGTCCGGACGACGAAATCACGCACCTGGCGTGGCATCCTTGCGCCAGCAAACCCTGCCAGCTTTTGGCATGAACTTCCATTCCATTTCTCATTCCATGAACACATTCATCTGTTTCGCAGAACAACCAGCCGCTTCGAATCTAACATCATTCATCAACCTCAACCCCTCCTTCCTGTCATGATCCAGTGGCTTTTCCCAAAAATCATCGGCGGCAAGAACGACCGCGAGGTAAACCGCATCCGGCCGACCGTCGCCCGCATCAACGAAATCGAAGCAGCGCTCCAACGCGAGCCTGTCGACAAGCTTC
>CANBTO010000125.1 GCA_947372405.1 Verrucomicrobiaceae bacterium | reverse complement strand
CAACACCGAAAGCCGCATGAACCCACTCCCCCCGGCGCGGCGAAATTGGGAAGCCTCCGCTACGGTCCTCGCACTCCACTGCGCTACGCTCCGTTACGTGCTCGGCCCTCCGCTCCAGCTTCCCAATTTCGAGTCCCTCGCCACTCCTTCCTTGATCCATCATCCATGATCTCCTATCCATCTCCCGCATCCCTGCACCATAGCTTAGTTTAGCCAATCAGTGGCCGGACTTTGGGGGCCAGCTCATTCCGGTCGCCGTGGCATTCTCCGCAGGCTTGCCGTTTTCAAGACGACCGACCAGCGCCAGCACATCCGAAAGCAGCGGCGGATCACCTTGGAAGCCATCATTCCCATAGTTCAAAACCGCCGCCCAGTCCTCCTTGGTCCGTGCAAGACCCAGCAAATCTCCCAACAGGGACATCCGACGATATCGCTCAGCCTGTTCTTCGGCATCTTTGATCAGGTTCTGCTCGCCGGTTCTCGGCGGTCTTTTGAGGGGAAACTCCGTCTCAATCAGCTGGCAGGAAAGCGCGGCGAGTTCCTTGTCACCGATTCTTTCGAAAGCCTTGAACGCTTCCAAGACCAGTTGATTCCGACTCCTCACTTCCGTGCTTCTCCCGAATGCCCCGCAGCCAACCGATCCATTGCGGTAACGACAGAAGCCCATTCTCGCGAAATCATGTTCGCAGGCCTTCCCATGGATTTGTTCATAAATCGGCAATCTTCCTTCCGAAAGAGTCACGAGACGGGGCTCCTCGGCTGAGTCGTAAAGGGACCAGATCGCCTCATGCTGGTCTTCATAGGGAATGCCAAGAAACGAACGCTCCACACCTGATCGAGTGGCCAAGCAACGGGTGCAGACAGACGAGTAGCAAAGAGTCTGCTTCGTGGACATCACGAACAGCCCCACGACGGCGGCCAAACCGCTCCACATGAAAACCCGCAGCAATATGCTCCACCACCTTTTCATTGGAACAAAGATACGCATTTCGCCGCGATTGCACAGCGGATTTGCATGCACGCTTGCGTGGGACATCCTCACGGGTGATCTTCAGGCGTCTGCCACTTCCACGATCCGGCAGACGCCGTCTCTAACGATAAAGCGGACGTTGCGTCCGCATAACAGGGCACCGAACACTCTGTCCTCGTCATCAGCCTGCACCGCAGGGCGCGGATCAAGAGCTAGCGCTTCCCGGATCAGTGATTGAGCACGTGCTGGCAGCTTGGTGAATTCCGTCAGCGCTTCATCCCCGATTTCGATCTCCAGTCTCGGGATTTCCTCACCGGCGAAACCCGCTGTGGCATCAGGGATGGACTCGGCATAGGGCAGGTAGGGCTTGATGTCATAAACGGGCGTGCCGTCCAGCAGGTCCAGTCCGCCTAACAAAAGCACCGGCGCGTCCTTCGCCGTGGTGTCGATGCCCTCCAGCCGCACCAGTGAGAGGCCGAGCCCGTTGGGGCGGAAGGTCGAGCGGCTGGCAAAGACACCCACGCGCTGGTTGCCGCCCAGCCGCGGCGGACGGACGGTGGGTTTCCAGCCCTGTCCGGCGGTTTCATGAAAGCCGAAGACCAGCCACAGGTGCGAAAATCCGTCGAGCCCGCGCACGGCCTCGGCGCTCCGGTAGGCCTCGTGAAACACCAGCTCACCCCAAGCGCTCGGGCACAAGCCCGGTTGCCGCGGCACGCCGAACTTGCCGCCGAAACAACTCCGGACCACTGCGATGGGATCGAGTTTCATCTGGGGGAAACTAGCGGCTTCCTCCGCTTCGGGGAATCATGGATTGCGGTAAATCCGCCAGCAGGATCGCATGGTGGCAGCGGATTTCAGTCCGTCAGTTGTTAGGAAAAAACGGACTGATGTCCTTGGTTGCTTTTCTTCAAACGCCTGTGGATGAATCTCAGCGCTTTTTGACCGATGCCAGCAGGGCGGGGAGGATGGCGCGGCTCTTGGTCGCGATGTCGCCCTCGCCATGGGCGCAGATCATATAAACCTTGCCTTCGATGGCGAAGAGATAGACTTCGGCATTGGAAGGATCACCGTCGTCCGCTTCCTCCCCCGTGCCGACGAGCATTTTACCGTCGGTGCCCGCCACGGTGACGGGTTTGGTTTCGGTAAGCTTGAAATGCGTCACCTGGCCCTTGACCAGCTCCGTCACCTGCTTGACGGCGTCGTCCAGCGAGGCCTGGCTGAGCGCCCAGACCTGGATGTTGACGCCGGATTTCGGGACTTCGACGGTGGTGCCGCCGTCCTTGGTGGCATAGGTTTTCCATCCCTCGTGAAGTTCCAGCGTGATGCCTGACTTCTTGTCTGCGGATGGCACGGACAACGGAGTGGTGGCTTCGGCCGCGCCAGCGTGAACGCACAGCGCGGTGAACAAGGCGGCAAGGAGAGGCTGGCGCATGGTTCTTTGTTGTTAGGAATCTCAACGGGTCTTGAAATGGACGCTGGTGCGAAGCATGCCGCCTTCACGGCGGGCATGCACGGTGAGCTTGTCCATGTCATCCATGGCATCGATCACTTTGCCCGCGTCCAGGAGTTTTTCCTTTGTCAAGACGCCTTCACCGAAGATGGCGTCGGCGTTTTTCTCGACGACCTTGAGCGTTTCACCGGAGAACTTCTTGAGCGCCTTGAAGTTCATTGAAAAGTAAAGGCCGTCGCGGGTTGCTCCGCCCTTGTCCGCCTTGCCGATGAGGTCGAGCGCCTGGGTTTTCGAAGTGGAGGCTGCGAACCATTTGTCGCCGACTGTGACGGATGGCATGAAGTCGTCGTTGAAGAACGGCATCGGGAAGAACCAGGTGGTGTAGCCGTTCTTGTCGGAGCTGACGGGCTTCTGCATGGGGATGTCCTTGCCGGCCATCTCGCTGATTTTCGCGAGGATGCTGGTGGCGCTGGTGTTCATCTTCTGCCATGAGTCAGCGAGTTTCGCGCGGTCTGTTACAGGCGAGATCATCGAGATGCGCGGGAATTTTCCTTGATCGACGACTGGCTGGGGTATGCCTGGAATGGCGGGAACAGAGCCGCTGAGATCGACGACGAGTGCGCTTTCCTTGCCGAGGCTGCCACCGAAGCCGCCGTTGAAGGCGTCCCAGAGGGCCACCACATCCGGGCGGAACTTGGTGTCGAACAGCTTGGTCATTTCCTTGAACTGCGCCATCTTGGGATCCTGCATCGGCAGTTCCGAGATCTTCATCGCCGCGGCATAGGAGGTCTCCATCAGGGCTTCGAGATAGGAGCGGGCCTTCTCGTCATAGGTGGCCTCCGAAGTCATGTTGGCGAACATCACGACGTCATCTGCGTCTCCGAGCGAGGCGAGTTTGTTAGAAGTTTTCCAGTCCACCGCGCCGTTGTCCGAGCCGCCTTGGGATTCGATCTTGAAACCGTCCTCGAAAAAGGCGGTGATGCCAAGGGCGTCCGTGCCCGCCATTTTGCGCAGCGCGGTTTCACGCTCGGCCACCATGCGGAGCAGGGCTTCGAGGTCGCGTGTGTCACCCAGTCCGTCGGAACCGGCAAGGCCGTCGCGCAGACCGCCTGCATAGTCGGACAGGCCCCCGGCCGCCGCGATGAGTTTCTCCATCGAGTTCTTCTGGCTGTAGATCACGGCCGCGAGGTCCTTGGACGCATAGGGATCGCAGAAAGCCAGTGTGTCACCCGTCACGAGCGATTGTTTCAGGTCCGTGGTGAGAACGAGGTCGTCTGTGGAAGAGCCTATGAATAACACCGCATAATCGCCGATGCTGCCACTGACGACGACGATGTCTTTTTTCGCGATGGCGGCGAGGATCTTGTCCACGGTGGCGGAGTCGAGCATGTCATCCATTTCCTTGCGGTCCTTGGCCATGGCTTCGGAGATTTTGGTACCGGAGATTTTCTGGCCGGAGAATTTCTGGCCGGCTTTTTCCACTTCCACGGGCTCGACCATCTCGCCGAGACTGCCGATCATTTCGATGAGGGATGCGAGTTGCTGGGCGGCGGCGTCGTGTTGGGCTGCTTCGGTGCGGAAGGCGAAGTAGAGCGGTGGCATTTTCATTTTCTCAAACAACGCGACGCCGGATTCGGGATCCGAGAGGAGTTGTTTCATAAGTTCCGGGCCGAACTGCTCGGACATGCTTTCCTCCATTGTGGAGAAATCACCGGATTTCGCCGCGGCGACGAAGGCCTTGGCGATCGTGCGCATCTGGAAGTACTGCATGCGCCGGTTGAGCGTCAGCAGGTTCGCGGTCTGCTCGCCGACGGACTTGCCGAGCGCGATGGTGAATTCCGTTCCGAAAAGCGCGGCCGGGCCGAAAGGTTCCGCATTATCCTTCGCGGTATCCTCGGCAGGTTTGTCATCCTGCTCGCCTTCGGGAAGCTGGAAATCATCGCCAGCTTTGGCATTTCCGCCTGCGTCGCCGTCACCCATGCCCATTTCGCGCTGAATGAGTTTCCACAGCTTGCTCGACTTGATGCGTTTGGAAGACTTGGTGCCATTGTGCAGGGCCATGACAACTTCCGTGTCCTGCGGCAGATATTTGACGAAACCAAGTTTGGCGGCACGTTCCTCCGGGCTGAGCGCGGCCGTCTTGGGCGCGGGGGGGGGCACGGCGGCAGGAGCGGGTGTTGGAGTCGGAGTGCTTGGCGCGGCGGGCGCGGCTGGTGTAGCGGGCGCGGCAGGTGTCGCAGGCGTCGCAGGAGCCGGGCTTTCCGCAACCGAGGGAGCGGCTGGAGCTTTTGCCTCCTCTTTTTTGCTGCAAGCTCCCAGACCCACCGCCATGGCGGGCACCATCAACCAAATCGTGCGCGTTTTCATAGAGCCGCTAGCTAGAACGAGCGTTGGCGCTCTAGCAAGCAGATTGCTGGGGCGGATGCGTGAAAATTCCGTGAATCCACAAACCCGCAACTTCGCAACAGGGTTATCGGGATGTTCCGGTGTTTTGACATGATCTCCCATCTGTTTTCCGTTCCTCTCGAAAGGATGTATTCCCGTGCGTCAGGAGGATATCAGCGAATATCCGGGTTGCGGGCCGGGCGGGATTGTGGATGCTTGGCGGCGCCCCGACGCCATGGCTACCAGTACCACCTCAACACCCGACCGCGGGGATCTGTTTCCCTTTGAACTCGTCCGACCGGAACTTGAGCGTGTGGAAGTGTCCATCCGCGAACAGGTCCGTGGTTTCGATCCTGCCGTCGAGCCCTACGTGGCATATATCTGCAACACCTCCGGCAAGCGCATCCGCCCGGCTCTCTCCATTCTCGTCGGCGGTGCTGCGGGCGGCGTCAACGAGGATCATTTGAAACTCGGGGTCATCCTCGAACTCATCCACATGGCCACACTCGTCCACGACGACATCATGGACGGCGCGAACACCCGCCGCATGGTGCCCACCGCCAACGCCAAGTGGGGCAACGCCCTCTCCGTTTTGTTAGGCGACGCCTTGTTCTCCCACGCGCTCACGCTCGCCACGGACTTCAACAGCATCGACATCTGCCGCAAGGTAGGCAACGCAGCCCGTGAGGTCTGCCAGGGCGAGATCATCCAGACCCAGCGCCGCTTCGACCTCACCTTCACCAAGGCAGAGTATTTCCGCATCATCGAGATGAAAACCGGGGCGCTCTTCGCCGCCGCCACCGGCCTGGCGGGCAGGCTTTCCGGCCTCGATGAGGAAACCGAAGTCCGCCTCGCCGCATACGGCATGAAGCTTGGCACGGCCTATCAGATTTACGACGACTGCCTGGATCTCGTCGGTTCCGAGGAAGTTGTCGGCAAGACCCTCCGCACGGACCTGGTGAAGGGCAAGCTCACCCTGCCCATCCTCAACCTGCTGGAAACCGCCTCCGAGTCCCAGCGCATGAAGCTCAACAAGCGCATCCTCGACCAGGAGCCACTCGACCTCCCCGTGCTGCTCGGCATCGCCGAATACGAGGGTGCCATCGAAAGCGCCGTGGACACCGCTCTCAACCTGCTCGCCCAAAGCCGCGAGGACCTCGCCCCGCTCGGCACATCCGTGCATGCCGACGCGCTCTCCCGGATCACCCGTTTCCTCGGCGGCCTGCTGGAGAAATGTCGGAGGTGAGGGGGATGGTTGAGAGTTTGGAGTTGATAGTTGAGAGAAAGAAGAGGGGCGATGAAACTTTGACGACGATCCCCATCATTCATGTTCGAAAACCGTAAACTTCCCCTCCTGAGCCTCGCGGAATTTTTCAAGCGCGTGTCTTTTCATTTCCTCGTGGCCACCCTGCTCATCGCCGTGGCCTTGGGCATCGGTGTCATCGGTTATCACATTCTTGCCGGCCTGGACTGGGTGGACTCGCTGCTGAATGCCTCGATGATTCTCGGCGGTATGGGTCCGGTTGATCCGCTCAAGACCCCGGGAGCCAAGATCTTCGCCTCCCTCTACGCCTTGTTTTCCGGTCTCATGTTCATTGGCGTGGCTTCGCTCGTCATCGCGCCTTTTGCGCACCGCATCCTGCACAAGTTCCACATCGACGAGGAATGACCACCGCCACCACTCCCATCCTTGAGGCCGACCGCCTCGTCAAAACCTTCGGCGATTCCACCGCGCTCGACGGGCTTTCCTTCACCGTCGCGGAGGGCGAATCCCTCGGCCTGTTAGGAGTGAACGGCGCGGGGAAAACCACCGCGATGAACCTGCTGTTAGGGCTGACCACACCCACGTCGGGCACCGTCCGCATGTTCGGAAAGGATCTCTGGAAACACCGCATCGAGATCCTCCGCCAGGTCAACTTCTCATCCGCCTACACCAACCTGCCGTCCAATCTCCTCGTCTGGCAGAATCTAACGGTATTCGCCAAGCTTTACGGCGTGCCCCGCCCGAAACAACGCATCGAGGCCTTGCTCGAACTGCTCGATATCACCCACCTCCGCAAATCCGTCACCGGCCGCCTCTCCGCCGGCGAGTCCACCCGGGTCAACCTCGCCAAGGCCCTGCTCAACGAACCGCGCCTCCTGCTGCTCGACGAACCCACCGCCTCGCTCGATCCGGACATCGCCGACCGCGTCCGCAAGCTGCTGCGCAAGCTCCAGTCCGAAAACGGCCTCTCCATCCTCTACACCTCCCACAACATGCGGGACATCGAAGAGGTCTGCGATAGACTGATCTTCCTTCACGGCGGCAAGGTGCTCGCCGAAGGCACTCCCGGCGAAGTCCACGAACGTTTCAACCGCAGTTCGCTGGAAGATCTCTTCATCGGCGTCGCCCGCGGCGAGGTCGAGGCGATCGGCATCAAGTGAGTTGGCGGACAAGGCATTTGCATGATGCCGAAAAGTGGTCTGAGATTCACACGACCGGGTAAGATCCCGGCGAGATTGGCCGTTGATGAAGGCGATGAGAATTTTCCGTGTGGAATCGCTTGGGTTGATGGTTCGCGGGCTGCGTCGAACGTTGCTGGGCCTGCGTTGCGGCTGTGTCCTTGCATGCTTGGCCTTGCACATTGCGGCCGGTGTGGCGATGGCGGCGGATGTGAGCGTGGCGGATCCGAGGTGCGAGTATCTGGAGAACCCGTTAGGGATCGACACTCCGAAGCCGCGTTTCAGTTGGAAGCTGGTGGATGTGGACAAGACGCGTGGACAAGCCCAGAGCAGCTATCAGGTTCTTGTGGAAAACCGATTGTCTGCGGGCGAAGTGTTGTGGGATTCAGGGAAAGTGGAGTCGTCCGAATCCGTGAACCGCGAATATGCGGGAACGGCAATGACCTCGGGCAGGGACTGCCGCTGGAAGGTGCGGGTGTGGGACATGGACGGGCACGTTACAGAATGGAGTCCGTGGGCAAGGTTCTCGATTGGTCTGCTGGATCCCTCGGACTGGAAGGGCGAGTGGATTCGCATGAAGGAGGCCGAGGACGTGCAGCACATCTGGTACCGCAAGAAGTTCAATCTGGACGAGGTGCCGCAGCAGGCGTTCACGTATTTGTGCTCGGTCGGCTATCACGAGCTTTATGTCAACGGCCAGCGGGTGGATACACGGGTGCTTTCGCCAGCGGTTTCGAACCTGCAGAAGCGTGCGTTTTATGTGACCTATGACATCGCTGACAAGCTGGTGAAGGGCGACAACGTGATCGCCGTGTGGACCGGTCCGGGATGGGCGAGGGCCGATGGCTCCTACGGCAAGGGGGTCTGGAAGCAGGATTCGGTTTTCAAATGCCAGGTGGATTTTTCCAAGGGCGGCAGTCTGCACAGCGATGCGGGTTGGAAATGCCAGGTCAGCTCCAGCGAGAACCTGGGTCTTTGGAAAGGCGGAGGCAGCGGGGAATATGGCGGCGAGTTGATCGACGCTCGGAAGATGGTCAAGGGCTGGAACGAGGCGTCCTTTGACGACGGCGGTTGGGTGAATGCGTCTATCTATCAGAAATCGCTGGTTCTCTCCGCGGAAATGCTGGAGCCGGACCGGAAGGTTAGGGAGATCAAGCCCGTGTCGGTGGTCGGGAAGGACGGCAGTTATGTCTTCGACATGGGGCGCAACTTCACCGGTTGGCTGGAGCTCAAGCTGAGAAACGGCAAGGAGGGTGAGGAGGTGATATTGATGACCGCGAACCGTCCTGGAGTGACAGTCGAATACAAGCAGGAGAGCCGCTACATCCACGATGCCAGCGGCGAGGGGACATTCTGCCATCGATTCAACTACACGGCCGGGCGGTGGATCACGGTGAGTGGTTTGTCCTATCAGCCGGAACTGAATGATCTCACGGGATATCAAGTCACCAACGACCGCAGGAGGATCGGGAGCTTCGAATGTTCGAAGGACTTGTTCAACCGGATCTACGAAACCGACCTCTGGACCTATCTGTCCTGCACGGTCAACGGGGTGACGATGGACTGCCCGCATCGCGAACGATACGGCTACGGCGAGGTCGCGCTGGCCTGCTCGTGGGGCTGCGCGATTCCGAATTTTGAATCCGCGCCCTACTACCGGAAGGTGGCGCGCGACTGGTTCGACGTGCAGCGCGAGGACGGCTTCGTGAACACCATCGCGCCGCAGGTTTACAAGGGCGCGGGTGGAACGCTCTGGAGCAGCGCTCCGGTGACGATGAGCTGGGAGTTCTACAAGGCCTACGGGGACAAGCGCCAGCTCGCGAACGCCTACGGGCCGATGCAGAAGTGGCTCGACTATCTGAATCGTTCCCTGGCCGAGGACGGAGTGCTGAAGTCCTATGAGAACGCCGGACGCTTCCTGGGTGACTGGGCCACGCCGCACGGCAGCGAGTATGGGAACACACCGGCTGCGATGCTGTTCAACAACTGCGTTTATGCCTATTGCCTCAACGTGTTCGTCCAGTCGGCCGAGGCGCTTGGCAAGGCGGACGACGTCAAGACCTACTCCGAACGGTTGGAGCAACTGAGGACGCATGCGCACAAGCATTTCTACAACGAGGCGACCCATAACTACATCGACGGTCGCCAGCTTTCGATGGCCTTTCCGCTCTACACCGGCATCACACCCAAGTCCGAGCGCGATGTGGTGTATGCGGGTTTTGTGGAGGAAATCACCAAGCGGAAGCCATATCTTGACACAGGTAGCTCGGGCCTGCCGATCCTGTTGAAATACATGATCGAGGATGCCGAGCGGGCGGATCTGTTATACACCTGTCTTGCGCGCAAGGACTACCCGGGTTATGGCTATTTCATTGAGTCGGGAGAAACCGCGTGGCCCGAATATTGGCAGCGCGACGAGAAGATCACCAGCCGCATCCACACCTGTTACACCGGGATCGCCGGATATTTCATCAAGGCGGTCGGCGGGATCCGTCCCGATCCGGGCGCGTGGGGCATGAAGAAATTCATCATCAAACCCAAGCTCGTGGGAGACCTGACCCATGCGCGTGCGACCAGTGGAACCTATTACGGGGAAATCGTCAGCGCGTGGAAACGCGAGGGGAGCTCCGGCAGCTTCCACATCGAAGTGCCACCCAACACCCAGGCCCGGGTGTTCATTCCGGCGAAGGGAACCGCCGATGTCCGCGAGGGTGGATTGCCACTGACCGAAGCGAAGGGAGTTCACATTCTCGGTCAGGCCGATGGCTGCGTGGAACTCGCCGTCGGCTCCGGAGTGTATGAGTTCACCAGCAGTTCGACGTCGGAGGCTGTCAGCGAATGACACGCGGTCACTTGATTGTGCGGGTTAGGAGGGACGGAGTCATGCTGGATTTTCCGCGTGATTGGAATGGAGAAACGGTTTTTTGGTCAATGGAGCGGCCGGTGACCGACCATTGTTGGCGGGAGTTCCATTTGACACCCATCCGCGTTCCTCTCTAACTCGGTTCCGTCCATGGAGTGGATTTTCATCATGAAACACGTCTTCAAATCGTTGTGTGTGTGGTTGCTCGCCGCCACGGTGGGTCAATCGGCGGAAGTCGCCAGCGTCTTTACCGACCACATGGTGCTGCAGCAGGAAACACCCGCTCCTGTATGGGGGACCGGCGCTCCCGGAGAAAACGTCACCGTGATCTTCGCCGGGCAGACGAAATCCACCAAGGCGGATGCCAAGGGAGAGTGGATGGTCCGTCTCGATCCGCTCGTGGCATCTGCCAAACCCGGCAGCCTCGCGATCCGCTCGGCGAGTGGAGATAAAACGATCTCAGACGTGCTGGTGGGCGAGGTATGGATCGCCTCGGGACAATCCAACATGGAGCTCCGGCTTGCCTTTGCCGCAGGAACGTCAGAGCAGAAAGCGCCGGACCCAATGATCCGCCTGCTGCAAGTGCCGCTCAATCCCAGCGCGACGCCGCGGAAGAGCATCAAGGCATCGTGGCAGGTGGCTGAAGCGGGGGAGGGCCTCGGACACTTCTCGGCGGTGGCGTATTTCTTCGCCAAGCACCTGACCGCCGCCCGCAAGGTGCCGATCGGCATCATCAACAG
>CANBTO010000124.1 GCA_947372405.1 Verrucomicrobiaceae bacterium | reverse complement strand
AGGATGAAGGTGTGGCTGAATTTTCCGGACGCGTCGGTTGTTAGAACGGGTGCCCATGTCGCGCAGGGATCGAAGTTCCTGCGCATGAGGTCCGCGAGCTTGCCGAGGTCGCCGCCACCGCCGATGAAGAATCCCTTGTTCGAGAAATCCTGTTTTTCCGGGTCTTCGGGGATGAACGACTGGAACGAGGTGCCGGATTCCACCGAGAGATTGCGGGGCTTGTAGAAGAAGTCCATGGGCTTCGGCGTCTCGTAGCCCATGACGGCGAGGGTGCCTTCGTCCTCGGCGTAAAGCGTGACTTCCGCACCTGCCGCGGGTTTGCCGGTGGAGATGGTGACGGTGCCGCTGAGCGTGACCTCGTCGCCGGGGCGGTAGCTTGCGGCAGGTTTTTCCAAAGCGACGGAGAGAACGTCGCGTTTGTTGTCCACGAGCAGTTCGCAGTAGCCCAGCCTGAGCTGCGGTTCCTTGTGTTCGCGTGCGGATTCCGCCGCGCCCTTCACGATCAGGACGGAAACAAAGGCATTTGGCGCATCGTCTTCCGTTAGAGGGATTTCGACGACCGGCTTGTCCGCCTTCAACTGGATTTGGAAGGAACGGAGGACCTTTTCCCGCTCCACGGTGACGAGAGCGGTGCCTTCGATGGGTGAAAGCACCAGCACGCGGGCGGTTTCCCCGGGTTGGTAGGATTTCTTCTCGGCGACGAGTTTCACGCGCATGCCGTCCTCGTACAGCCAGGGATATTCCTTGGTGCCGTAAACATAGAAACGGGTGACGGTGGCGAAGGGCCGGCCCTGCGGATCGGCGCCGCGGACGGTTAGAAAATGCAGGCCGGTGGATTTAGGCGTGAGGGTGAAGGCCTGGCCGTCCTTTGCGGAGGCCGCGGGATCGAGCGCGAGTTCGGTGGTGGACACGGTTTCCTCGGTGACGTCGTTCCGGGTGGTGGTGTCCCCGGAGTCGTTGCGGGTCTTGACGGCGGAGTTCACCTCGCGGCTGAGGGTGGCGGTGAGCTTGAGCGGCTGGTCGTAGGGTTTCTCCTCCGTATCGATGGCGGCGATTCTAACAGTCGTGGCCTCGTCCGCGCGGATGAGCGAGTCGATGCGTGAAACGCCGACATAGACGGAGGACGGGTGGACGGTGGCGGTGGCGCGCGACGTGAGTGTCTGGTGGTTCGAATCGGTGACTTCGGACGAAACCTCGACTTCGCGTTTGGCCGGGAAATCCGCCTGAGGGACGTCGATCCTGATGGTGGCGGTCCCGTCCGCGGCGAGCTGGGTTTCGCCTTGGAGCTGGGAGGAGTGTTCGGTGGTGTCGTCATTTTCCTGATCCTGATAGCCGAAGTAGTGATACCAATATCCCCAGTCATAGGTGCGGTGGTTTCCGAAAAGGAAATCCCTGAAGCGTTCGGGGTAGGGGTTCTGCGTGGTGACGCGGCTGAAGTGTTTCACTCCGCCTGCGGCGACCGGTTGTCCTTGATAGTATTTCGCCGTTAGATTGGCGGTGACGCTGGTGGCGCCGATGGCGGGAGCCTGGATCTGCTGGGTGATCTCGAATGCGTTGCGGCGGAACTCCTCGACGCGGAGAGGCAGTTCGAAGCGCGCGTTTCCGATGATGTTCTCGCGTTCATACCAGTCCGAGTCCGGATCATCCTCGCCTTTCACGGACTTGAGCTCGTCCGTGAACTCGAGTCGGATGACGTGGGTGCCGGTAGTCGATGGCGCGAGGGTGTGGGTGAAATCAAACGAACCATCCGGCGAGATGGTGACGGGCTGGGTGAGGACTTCCTTTTCCGTTGGATCCAGGATGACGATGCGGGCCGGGCCGGATTTCGCGGGTTCGATGGCATTGCCATGCAGCGTGCGGACGATGCCCTTGAGCCGGACGGTTTCACCCGGGCGGTAGAGCGACCGGTCGGTGAAGAGGAACGCCTGCCGCGACGATTCCCGCGGCTTGTTCCACGAGTAGCGCACCGGGAAGTGCCACATGTCCACGGTGGCGAGCGTGGAGTCGTAGGCGGTCAGATAACGGTCATCGCCCAGCGAGGCCATCATGTGGCGGGCGTTTTCCGGGCGTGGCAGGGTGGCGAGGCCTGCGCCGCTGGTGACCGCGCTGTCCATGGCGGCGGCGTCCTCGCCGAAAAGCCGGATCTTCACACCCGGGAGGGGAGTGCCGGTATCGCAGGAGAACGCGTAAACGAGGGTTTCCTTCGTGGTGAATTTCCATGCAAGGCCGATGTCGGTGAGCTGGACCAGCGACTGGGCGTTGCGGCGACCTTTCGCCGACGCATCTTTCTGCGGGATGCCGGTGAGGTCGATGAAGAGCGCGGCGCCGGCCATGCCGCGTGGCAGCAGTTCATTCCAGTTCAGGGTGATTTCCTTGGATGTGTCTATCAGGTTTTCGAGAGGGATCTCCTTGTCGAGGATCGGTTCTCCGGCGACCAGCGACCATGGCAGCGGCGCGGTCGGTTCGACGGTTTTGTTGTCGGGGCCAAGGCCGGTGTAGTTGCGGTATCCCTGATAGGTGCGGACGAGTTCGGTGTCCGCAAGTTTCTTGATGCGGAGGTGGAGGCTCGTCAGATTCACGGTGTGCACGCGGTAGATGCGGCTGCCCTTGGCGAGCTGGGCCTGGTTTTCCGAAGGCAGGACCAGTTCGGGTTCCAGGTGTTCGAAGGTGGCGGATCCCGTGAGGGCCGCTTTCAGTCCGAGTCCGTCCTTGGAGACCAGGGGCGGCTTGATGATGACCGCATATTTGTCTTCATTTACCATGTCGCCGGTAAGCTTGATGTCGTTGCCATCGATCTCGGCGCTGAGATGTTCCGGTCGTGGATTGATATCCACGCAGGAGGTGAGGAAATCCGCAGGGAGTTTATCCGGGACGAGATGGTTGAAGCTGACGATGATCCTGCGCGGCTCGTCGGCGATGGTCAGCGCCTTGATCTCGGTGACGCGGAAGGGTTCGATCTTGCCGACATCATAAGTCGAGTCCGCAGTGATGCGTGCGTTCGCCGTTGCGTTAGGCAGTCCCTTGAGAACGGCGAGCTGCCAGCTTTCTCCGGGCGGCAGCGGGGTGAGCGGCCTTGCGATCAGGATGTTGGGGACCAGGCTTTCAGGAGCGGGAGTGCTTTCGGGGCGATTCCCCCAGCGCGCGGCCCATGGCACCGTGTTGTTCGCGAGATAACCGGCCTTCGCGCTGGTGGCGCGTTCCAGGTGAGCGGCCACGCGTTGCCCGCTCTTTTCCTGGAACGAAACGAATGCAGCAGCGCTGGCGGGATCGACGGCGTCGTTGAAAACGATCATCCATTCCGCGGTGGAGGCGGAGAAGTCGGACGACCAGCGGTTGGGAGCCTGGCAGGCGGTGATGCGGAAATCCTCGGAGGCAAGGGTGGCGAACCTGCCGGCGGGCACCGGGCTGTTGTCCAGATGTTTGTGGTTTTTGCTGATGGCGAACGAGTAGGTGGTGCCGATCGCGGGCGCTTGATCGGGCAGGAACGCTGCGATGTTCTGGGCTTTCCAGACAAGTTTTCCGGGCAGGGTGGGGGTGATTTCCAGCCAGGTGTTAGGAACGGTTTTGCCCAGCTCGGTGGTTGGGGTGACCGGAAGGTCCAGAACGAGATCGATCTTCGATTCAGGAGCCAGAGCGGGAGTGGAAACGACCAGACGGGGGGTGGCTGAAGCGGCCACGGTGGCGGCCAGAAATGCCAGGTGGGCGAGACGGATGGTTTTCATGGACGTGTTCTTTGAAATTAAAAACATTGATATACCGAATCCTCGGGATGAAAACCCTATTCGAATGGAATTTTGATTCCAGAAAATCCAGCGTAGCGATCGAAACCGCATGCTCAACGGATGCCCGGAAAAGCAGCGATTCCATTGGTGTTGGATCCGTTCCGCCGGTATTCGGTGGGGGATTGTCCCGTGATGTCACGGAAGACACGGTTGAACTGCGACACGGAGCGGAAACCCACCTCGTAGGCGATCTCGTTGATTCGCTTTTCCGGTTCGCGAAGCATACGCATCGCTTTTTCAATCCGCACCCTTGCGATGAATTCGGTGAACTTCATGCCGGTGCTTTCCTTGAATTTCCGGCAGAAATACTTGGCGCTCAGATTCACCGTGCGGGCGACGCTGGCAAGCGTCAGGGGGGCCGCCGAGTGATCCGCGATAAACTGCCTTGCGTGACGTATTGCAAGTGAATCCAACTCCTCCACCTGTGGAGACAGCTCCGCCGCGCAGCTTGCGAGATGGCCTGCGAAGATCTCCAGCATCCGCAGGAGAGCCTGGTATTGATCGTCGTCGATCACACGGTTTGCGCGCCAGGCGTCCTCCGTCTTCTTCAAATCCACCTCCCCGCCCCACTCGATGAGTTGGTCCGCCATTCTGCCGAACTTCACGCTCGTGGGTTTCTTGAGAAACACCTGCCCGGTTTTCAGGAAGGCCACCGTGGTTTTTCCGATCTTCACCGGCACCGCACTCATGTGAAAGCCCGCCTGGCAACGCATGGTTGCAGGACTTTCCAACGCGGCGTTCTGCAACTGCCGGTTGAGCTCATGACACGAACTGCAGGCAGGATTGCCGTCATGTGGTTTCAGATCCTGGCATAAATCGTTTCCCATCACACAGGGCAGTCCACTCTCTGCTGGTTTCATTTCCGTCAGGTGGAGTGGCAGTCTGCATGCCTTCACGAAAGCCGCCTCGTAATCCTTGTAGATCTGAAGATCCCGCAAACTTGCGGGTCTTTTCCTCGAGTCCGTATTGCGCGGCTCATGGATTTCCCTCGATGGATTCGGGACCGATGTTTTCATCACGCTCACCTCATCACCATTCCTTCCAGTTGAGGGATATCATGATGAAACCACAAGGGAATACAACATCAAACCCGTCTCAGGAATGTATACCTTAGGCTACTGATGCGGCGTTGCCGTACCATCACCGGCGACGGCGCGCCAGTGTGAAACCAAGACCGAGTACGGTCAGCAGCAGGTGTGACGGCTCCGGCACAACGGTGCCCGAGAAGTTGATGAAAGCTCCGTCGTTGAGGTTCCATTCCGGACCGTGCTTGTTGTTGGATGCATCGGTGACTCCGGTGAAAACGAGCTTGAAGGTGGCTGCAGTGAGGTAGTCCAACGACGAATCCGTTCCGATGTTCCAAGTCAGTGTCTGCGCCGGGCCCGCAGGAGTGTAGGACTGGCTGCCGATCAGGATGTCCGTGATGCCGTTGTTGATGTACAGGGTGACGGAGTTGAACATGTCGGTGTCACCCGGCTGGCTTGGCTGCTGGTGGATCAGTGTGGAGAACTGGCCGCTGCCGTCACCCAGGCTGAATGCATAGGATGACTGGGCCGCCACCGAGAATGCAACCATGGTGCCGGCGGCGTTGTTGGTGTGCCAGTTGTCCACCTGGAATGCATCGGGCTTGTTGCCTGTGGGTGCTTGAAAATCCCCGTAAATCTTCAATCCGGTGGTGACCGAAAGATGCGAGTCCAGCGAGCCACCAGCTCCGGTGGTGGTGCCATTCCAGCCAGCAGTCGCCGCTTCATTGATATCGGCACCCACATTGTTGAACCCCATCGACATGAGAATCGCCGCATCCGCTGAGAGTGCGCCAGCGCCGAAAACCGTTAGAAGCGCAAGTGCGGAAACCGGGCGGGGGAGGGAATCGATGGTTTTCATGGTGTTCCTTGGTTGATGCGCTGCTGTGAAGCGTTGACGAAACTGTGCGATGGAATTCCCGAGCGGAACAACCCCCAAAGGTGCGCGGAAATCGCGAAAACAGCGCGGATTTCTCCCTGGCACAACGGTTCGTACGCATGTCCCGCAATGGGATGTTGTGTCAACGGGTGGTGCGTCTCCTGATCGGCGGTGGTTCGGGGGTTGCGCTTCGTGGGGGATTTGCAAGAATCCAGCAGTGCCACGTCATTTCCAGTTCCTGTTCCTTCGCATGCTGTTTTGCTCCGCCGCGGCCTTGCTTTTCGGCTGTGGTCCGCAAGTCACCATGGTCCACAACCCGACCATGGCGGGCTCCAAGGGTGAAACCTTCGGCTATCGGAAATGGATTTCCGACGAAACCGAGCAGGATGTCGTCATCATCGGCATCCACGGGTTCTGCGGGGCGTCGATCGACTATACCAATCTCGGCAACCACCTGCTCGCGCACCAGCCGAAAACCGGGCTCTACGCCTATGAAGTGCGCGGCCAGGGCAGTGATCCCATCCGCGAGCGCCGCGGCGACATCGGCGATCCGAAGGACTGGTACCGTGATCTTTTCGCCTTCACCCAGCTCGTTCGGGAGCGCCACCCGAAAGCCAAAGTGGTCTGGTTCGGCGAGAGCATGGGCGGGCTGATCGCGGCACACGCATGGAACGAGGCGCCCGCGGGCAAACCTCCCTGCGACGGGCTGGTCCTCTCCTCACCCATCGTCCGTTTCCGGGACGATATCCCGGCATGGACGCCCGGACTTGTCCAAATCGCAGCCACCACCCTGCCTTTGGCGCGGATTTCTCTCGAAACACTATCCGGCGGCAAGGACGTGCAGATGACACAGAAATCCCACCACAACGAGCAGGTGAAAACCAACTCCTACAACATCGAGCAGCACACCCTCCGCCTCATCGGCGCGCTCGCCCGCCTGATCGACGGCATGAACGACTGTGCCGCCAGATTCCGCTCGCCCGTGCTCGTGCTCCATGGCGGCAAGGACTATTTCAACAACGACTCGGACGTCCGCGGCTTCGTCGCCCGCATCCCCGCCACCACCTCGAAGACCTACCACAACTACCCCAACGCCTACCACCTCCTCATGTATGACGAGAAAAGGGAGGCGATTTTCGCCGATGTGGAGCGCTGGGTGGACCTGCTGCGCTGGCGTCGCCTGAAAAATTAATCAGGAAACCGGCAGGATTCGTCTTGACGGGTCAGGCGGGGTGGCCATTCTTCGCGCCCCGCAACCCCACACATTTTCACCATGGCCCGTATTTGCAGTATCAGAGGAACCCGCGTCCGCTCCGGCGGCAGAATCCACCGTTCCGGTTTGGCCAAGAAAAAGGGCGGTATCGGTCGTCACGTCACCAAGGTCGTGAAGCGCACCGTTTCCCCTAATCTTCAAACCAAGCGCATCTGGGTTCCCGAGCTCGGCACCTATGTCCGTCTCAAGCTGAGCTGCCGCGCGCTCAAGACCATCAACAAGAACGGTGCCTTCGCCACGCTGAAAAAAGCCGGCCTGCTCTGATTTTTTCTCAAACGTCGAGGTTTCAATGACGTCGGCCCGGTGGAAACACCGGGCCGTTTTTTGTCTGGAATGTCCTGCGGCGCATATTCGCATTCGTATCCGGAAAATCCGAAACCATCCTCATCTCGGCGCATCCGGCGGCGGCAAAACGGGCACCATGCGGTCCTTCAGTGGCGGCAGGGGCGGGAACGGTGCATGGGGGCACGCCTGATACCAATAGGCGACTGAAGCGATGTCGTCGGACAGCTTGCGGTATTTCGACTTCGGTCCCCAGCCCAAGGCCTGGATTGTGACGCGCAGGTCCTGATCGTAGCAGATAGGGTCCATCAGGTGCCAGCGATAGAGGCTCCAGAAGCTTGGCGGATCGCCGTTTTCATTGGCCGGCAGGGTGGTGCCGGTGTAGGGGCCGCTGAAGGGCTTGGAAAACCCGTAGCTGCCGCAAAAATAGTCTTCGGTCCCGGTGCCGCAAATCGTCGGAAACTCCTTGTCTCCGTCGAGGTAGAACTTGATTTCTCCCTCGCCGAACCAGCCTTTCGAAAGCTGGGTCCAGGCCAGGAATGTGCCGACATAGCGGCCGTGGCCGCGGGCCCCGTCGAGAATCACATACGGGTTCACCCCATCGGTGCGCGCCCGTCGGAACTGTGCGTGGAAGTAACCGGCGTTGGCGGGAACCTCGGTCTCCACATAGTCGATCTGATAGGCGAGCAGATTGAGATCCTTGTCCTGCGATTCGTTGGTGAGAGTCATTCGCACGTGTTTGCGGAACGGCATCGGCCAATAGCAGTTCAGGGCGTTTGCCGGATTGACCACCACGGCCAATGAATTCACCGGGGCGAACTTGCCGTGGCCCACCGCGAAGAAATCCGCGGCCGGCACCTCGATCGACGGACTTTCCTCGCCGTCCCAGTAAAAGCGCAGGACATGGGCCCGGCTCAATCCCTCGACCATCCAGATGTGCTGGATGATGCCCGGCCCATCGACATCCATCAGGGTGGCCGTCTGGCCTTTGTTGACGCGGAGGAACGGACGGACTTTCCAACCCTGGCCTAAATCGTCGGCGGCTCGTGCCGAGGCTGGCGGCGACGGATCGGCGGGATTGGGAATCGCCATGCCGCCCTTGCCTTTGGCCCCGGTGGGGTTTTCGGCGCACACCGATCGGGACCGCGCAGGGCTCAAGAATGGCAAGGCTCCCAACCCTTGCGCCAAACCACTCGACGAAACCGCGGGCTCGGCTGTGAGTGACGGCCAAAGACCGACCGCGGCGGCCAAGGGAACTAGACGGCTCAACAAGACAAACGATCCGGACATGGTGGCAGGTTTCCTTTCTTCAACAATCTTCGGTGGCCCACGGGTTGGGCGGACACGCTGATGGAACAACGTGGTTTCCCGGGCACGGCTATCATTCAATTCACTCTCCCACCAAGCATGGCGCCAGCACCCCGTCACTCATGCCGTGGATCTTCTTCTTCTTGTCCGCCGGCACGATGATGGCCAGACAGCCGCCGATGTTTGCATCACCTTCGTTGTTAGTGAAACAATACGGGCATAAATTCGATAAAAGACATGTTTCTTTATCATGCCTTTATCATGTGCTTTTAGCCGTGAAACAAGACCCCCGGCATCCTCGCCTGACGAATCTGACATCTCATTACCCCAGACAAATTGGAATGAGTGACATTATTTTGGCGACCACTGGTCCATCCAGCGGATCTCGGGTTGGCCGGAGGGGGTGAAGCCGATGGGGAGCCAGATGTAACGGGAGTCGGCGAGGTCGTCCTTGATCCAGCGGTCGGCGAGGAAGATGAAGCGGTCCGGTTGGTCGGCGACGGGGAGGACGAAGGTGCTTTGGGAGAAGAAAGAGATGCCGGCTTTTTCGCCTTTGCAGGGATTTTCGAGTTCTTTCCACGGACCCCAGATGGAGTCGGAGACGGCGGAGCGGGCCGCGTTGGGAGCCCAGGCGGTACATCCGGAGGCGATGAGGTAGTATTTGCCCTGGCGCTTGAAAACGGCGGGGGCTTCCATAGAGCGGCCCGATAAGATGCGGGTGTATTTTCCGGTGGTTTTCAGGTAGTCATCGGTGAGCTCGGAGATTTGCATGGTGGGGTTGTTCTCGGAGGCGGCGAAGAGGTAGGCTTTTTGGTCGTCATCGACGAAGACGGTCATATCGCGGACCATCTGGCCAACGGGAAAATCTTTGACGAGCGGGCTTTTAGTGTCCTTTTTCTGCTCTTCGGTAATGTTGACAGGCCATTGACCGGCGTTGGGGCGGAAGGCTCCCTGATAGACGAAGGGGCCCGTCGGCTTGTCACTCACGGCGACGCCGGCTTGAGCGGCGGCGTAGTCGACGGTGTCGCGATGGAACCAGAGGACGAACTTTTTGGTCTTGGCGTTATAAACGCATTTCGGGCGTTCGAGGACTTGTTTGGGATCGAGATCCGTGCCGGGGACGGCGGGGAGGACGTTGCCGTGGTTTTTCCAATGGAGCAGGTCCTGGGAGGAATAACAGGAGACTCCGACGACATCCACGCGGGTGCCGCCCCAGGATTTGTTCACTTCCGGCAGATAGGTTTTTCCTTCCTTGATCTCACCATACCAATAGTAGGTGCCATCGTGATGGAGGATGCCGCCGCCGTGGGCGTTAATGGGCTTGCCATCGGTGTCGGGCCAGATTTCGCCGGGTCGGATATGGGTGATGGCGGCGGTTTCATTGGCGGAAACCAGGGTGAGCATGCCGAGGGTGAAGAGGAGTAGAGTGCATTTCATGATGAGAAATTATTGGCCGGACGAAATGGCGACAAGGACATTCCTTGATGGGGAATGTGAATTTCTGATTGATGATTTCCGATTGTTGATTTCATGAGGAATTTTTCGTAGCGGGCGAGGAAGGTGTCCCAGGAGGTAGGCCCGCCACGTCTCCAAGGCGGCTCAATGACTGACGGATCTTCCTTCTCGCATCCCGCGAGCACCGGGCATGACTCATCACCTGAAATCGAATCGTAGCGTGTGTCGCCGACGCTCACTCGATCACGCATGGCACCAGCACCCCGTCGCTCATGCCGTGGATCTTTTTCTTGTCCGCCGGCACGATCGTGGCGAGGCAGCCGCCGAAGTTTGTATCACCTTCGTTGTTGGTGAAAAAATACGGGCACAGGCGCACACGGCCGTCCATCATCTCCACCGAGCCGTCGTCCCGGAAAACCGGATGTCTGACGCGCCGCCCCTCGCGGAACTCCTGCAACACCCACGGCTGCTCGCCCGATTGCCGGAGCGCGATGCCCAACCGTTCCGCCCACTCCGCCGCCGGCATGTCGTGGCCGATGAACACCCCGCGCGAACCCCATGCCGTCTCGTGGAATCCGCTCACCTTGAGCACAAGCTGCCGTTCCTTCTGGCTGAAACCGGCCACCTCGTCCCACGAGTGCGCTTCCAGCCGTGGCAGCGCACCATGCGGCGGCAGTGGCGTGGGATCCAGCACCCAGCCGTAGGGCACAATCTCCTGAAGCCGCTTGAGGTGGTTCCCGCGCAGCGATTGCTCCCAGACTTTTTTCAGCGCCGGTGACCACAACAAGGCCAGCCACAGCTTGTCTTCCAGGTGTGGTTTGAATGGCGGTGTGATCCGGATGTCCCCGCTGGCCGCGCCTTCGGCGAGGCGTCTT
>CANBTO010000123.1 GCA_947372405.1 Verrucomicrobiaceae bacterium | reverse complement strand
GGGTTGCATGCCCATCATGCCGGGTCTCATTCCCATCTTTCCAGAATTCATGCCCATGGCTCCGGGTCTCATGCCAGCGCCAGGCTGCATTCCCACCGCACCATGGCGTCTCCACATATCACCGGGCCGCATTCCCATGGCTCCGGGTTGCATTCCCATCGCACCATGGTGTCTCCACATATCACCGGGCCGCATTCCCGTGGCTCCGGGTTGCATTCCCGTGGCACCGGGCCGCATCCCTGGGGCTCCGGGTTGCATTCCCATGGCTCCGTGGCGCATCCACATGGCACCGGGTTTCATCCCCATCTGTCCCCTGCCCCATCCGCCACGCCAACTCGGAAACGCACGATCCACACCTTGGCCGGGCCATGCTCCCGTGGGCGGCCGATTTTCGGGAGCGGCTTCGGGTTTTCCGTCATTTCCGCCCGGTTTGTGCATCATCCTCATCATGGGCCGTTCTGCAGGAGCATTCCTGTCGGCACCGTGTTCAAATGCCGCAGTTCGCGCATCCCTGGCCAATTCATGTCCACGAGGAGCTGGTGGCGCATCCGGCCGGTGTTCCCGATCCTGGGCTAGCAGAGTCGGCGAGGTGATCATCCATCCGCCGAGAACAGCGGCTCCAAAGGTGGCTCCATAACGGATTCGGGAAGTTTTCATGGCTTTATTAATGTTGTGGTTCACAGACCGCCCATGAAACCCTCAAACCTCGAACAAGTTGCATCCGCATTTCCCCTTTTCACACCGGTGGCATTCCCATAGACACACCGCGACATGAGCGACATCGTATTACTTTTCTCCGGACAAGGCGCCCAGAAGACGGGCATGGGCAAGGACTTCGCGGAATCCTCCGCCACCGCACGCAAGATGGCGGCAAAGGCCGATGAAGCGCTTGGTTTCCCTATTTCGGAGATCATGTTCGAAGGCCCGGACGAGGAGCTCACGAAAACCTCGCGCTGCCAGCCAGCACTCTACTTGCACGGCCTGATGGCCCTCGCCCTGATCCGCGAGCGGCTCCCGAATCTCAACCCGGTCGCCGCCGCAGGACTTTCGCTCGGCGAATTCACCGCGCACGCCGCCGCCGGGACCTTCTCGTTTGAAGACGGCCTGCGGATCGTGGGCAAACGCGGAGCTTTCATGGAAGAGGCCTGCCTCGCCACCGAAGGTTCCATGGCGGCGCTCATCGGCGGTGAGGAGGAACAGGTCCAGGCACTCGCCGCAGCCGCGGACGTGGACATCGCCAACCTCAACGCGCCCGGCCAGATCGTGCTCTCAGGCACCGTGGCCGGCATCGATGCCGCTGTCGCCAAGGCCAAGGACTTCGGCATCCGCCGCGCCATCAAGCTCAACGTCGCTGGCGCTTATCACTCGCGCCTCATGCAGAGCGCGCAGGACAAGCTCTCCGCCGAGCTCGCGGCGATGCCATTTCAGACGCCTGCCATCCCCGTCGTCTGCAACTACGCCGCCACCGCCGTTTCAGATGCTGCGGAGATCCGCGCGATGCTGGAAAAACAAGTCACCGGTTCCGTCCGCTGGACCGCATCCATCCAGGCGCTCATCGCCATGGGCCACCGGAATTTCCTCGAACTCGGCCCAGGCAAAGTGCTCGCAGGCCTCGTTGGAAAGATCGACAAGGAAGCCGTCGTCCACTCCGTGGAGGACATTCCAAGCCTCGAAGCCGCTGTCGAAGCACTGGGCTGATTTCGCACCGCAAAAAAGTTCACTTATGCGAAAAAAAGGTGTTGCGCGGATACGGGTCGCCTCCTAGCGTCCGCGCCACCCGAACGGGATGGAGCGGTAGCTCAGTTGGTTAGAGCGCCAGCCTGTCACGTTGGAGGTCGCGGGTTCGAGCCCCGTCCGCTCCGCCATCCCTGTTCGTGAATCAACCCCGCCCGCAACGGCGGGGTTTTTTCTTGGTAGCGGGCCGGCAATTCAAAATCCACTCGGAACTTGCCCGCCCACTTCGTATCGCTTATTTGAAAACCATGATTCAGCCAGCGAAAGACCGGTCACATTGGAAGATTCGGAAATTCAATTCGCTTGAAGAGCTCCGCTGCCAACAAGTCAAAGACTGGCAGACCCTAAGTGGAGCGGAACGTCGTAAAGCTGCATGGGAACTCGTCACCGATTACTGGTGCGGCATGAAAGGAAAACACCCCGATGAACTCCGACTTCAAAGATCTGTTACGCATCTTGGGAGAATGTGATGTCCGATACTTGGTGGCGGGCGGCTACGCGGTGATTCATCATTCCCAACCGCGCTACACCAAGGATATCGACATCTGGATTGAGCCCAATCCGACAAACGCCCAAAAGCTCATGCATGCCTTCCTCCAATTTGGCATACCCATGATCGGAATCACACGGGAGGATTTCGCCACACCCGGCACACAATTCAACATTGGTGTACCGCCATGTGAAATCGATTTCCTCACCACTATCCCGGGACTCGAATTTTCGTCAGCATGGAAAAACAAGGTCGTCTCCGTGGAAACCGATTTTCCCATCCACTACCTGGGCAAGTCCGACCTCATCCTCGCAAAGCAGACCGCTGGTCGGCCGCAGGACCTCGCCGATCTAGATGAACTCCGCCGCGCCGGGGAAATCTGATCGCCCGACTACGGTGCCTCCGACCTTGCCTTTGTTTCCGTTCTGCCCCTTCATTCCTCTCCCATGCCCACAGTCGCCATCGTCGGACGCCCCAATGTCGGGAAGTCCGCACTCTTCAACCGCCTCGCAGGTCGGAAAATCGCCATTGTCCACGACCAACCGGGCGTCACCCGCGATCGCATCTCCGCGCCTTCGAAAGCCACCCAGGTCGCCTGCACGCTCGTCGATACCGGCGGCATCGGTGGCAACATCGACGATGGCTTCGACGCCCAGGTCACCATCGAGGCGGACATCGCCATGGAAACCGCCGACCTCATCCTGTTCGTCGTCGATGCCCATGACGGTCTCACCCCCACCGACCAGGCGCTCGCCCAGAAACTCCGCAAGGCCAAGCCGCCCGTTCTGTTAGTTCTCAACAAGGTGGACGATCCGAAACACGAGTCCGCCTTCTCGGACTTCTCCCGCCTTGGTTTCAAATCCAGCGTCTTCGTCTCCGCCGAGCACGGCCGGAATTTCGGCCATCTCTGCGACAAGATCGACTCGTTCATCGCACCGCTCGTTTCCGAAATCGAAGCCGTTGCGGAAGTCGCCGAGACCATCGGCATCAAGCTCGCCATCGTCGGCAAGCCGAATGCCGGTAAGTCGTCACTCGTCAACGCCATCCTCAAGGACGAGCGCACCATCGTTTCCGAAATCGCCGGCACCACCCGCGATGCCGTCGATCTCCCCTACTCCTTCCAAGGTGAAAACTTCACCCTCATCGACACCGCAGGCCTCCGCCCGCGGGCCAAGCGCGACAACTCGGTGGAGGTCTTCTCCGCCATGCGCACCGAAAAGGCCATCCGCCGCTCGGACCTCTGCGTGCTCGTCATCGACCTCGCGGCAGGCATCACTTCGATGGACCGCAAGATTGCCCAGACGATCCTTGAAGAGAAAAAACCCTGTCTCATCGTGTTGAACAAATTCGATCTCTTCCACCCCGGAGCCAATCGTACGGCCCGCCTGGAGGAGGCCACCGAACACGTGCGCAAGGAATTGTTCTTCCTTCACTATGCGCCTTTCGTCGCATGCTCCGCCAAAACCGGCGGTTCCGTCGATCACGTGCTCAAGGAGGCGCTCAAGATCCGCAAGGGCGCGCAGAACATCCCCGGCACCGGCCAACTCAACCGCATCCTCCAAGCCGCCTTCGAGAACACCCCGCCTCCCATCGACGGCAAGCTGAAGAAACGCCTCAAGCTTTATTACGCCACCGCCGCCACCAACGAGAAATACAGCGTCATCCCGGTGCCCACCATCGTGCTGTTCGTCAACGACAAGCGCCTGTGCGCCACCAGCTACGAATCGTATCTAACAAACCGCTACCGCGCCGCCCACCCCGCACCCGGCATCCCCATCGTTTTTTCCGTCCGCTCCAGGTCCCGCCGCGAGTGGGAGCCAAGGCAAAGACCTCAGGGGCACTGATCCCGGAAATCCGGAATGGTTTTGAACAGGTGACAACGGAGCTAACGGAGGCTGATGTTCATGGAGATGGATTTGAAAAGCGCGCTGGAAAACCTTCCGCATGGGAAGTCGTTCCGGTTTGTGGACGAACTGACGCAACTCAGGCCCGGGAGGGACGCTACCGCTATCTATCAGATTCGGGGCGACGAGGAGTTCCTCGAGGGGCATTTCCCGGGAAAGCCGATGATGCCCGGCGTGATTCTCATCGAAGCGATCGCCCAACTCGGCGGAGTCGTCGCGCAGACGGATGTGGAAATACCGGCCATGGCCGATCTACGGCTCACGGCGGTGAGAGCGGCGAAAATCGTTGGTGCCGCGGTGCCGGGTGAAGTGCTGGAAATCCGGGCGAGCCTGGAAGGCCGCATGGGAGGCTTGGTTCAGATCGAAGGCGAGGTCACCGTGCAGGGACGGAATCTGGCCAGCGCCCGTGTGACGCTGAGTGGCACGGTTTCCTGAAAAAATTCACCCGCGCCGGGGTTGCCGACGCGGGTGACCTCCATGAACGCATTCAAGCGTCTCCATTACCCAGTGAAATCCATGTGATCATTCGCCGTTATTTCCACCCTGTGGGATGTTCTGCATGTGAAGGCGCAGGCCATTGCCCTTGAAATCGGTATCGAGATTCAGTCGGGACATTCTCTGACGGACTTCATCCGGCGCGGCGGCCTTGTCCTGTTCGGTGTCCCACGGTCCACTCCAAGTCACTTTGTTCTCCTTGTCGCGGATAGTGACTTCCTTGCCGCCGTCGTTGGACTTGAGTTCGACGCTTCCTTTGCCGTCCATCATGCGGATGGTCGCGCCATGCTGGACATCGATTTTCGGAATACCGCCTATGCCGCCGACGCCGCCTGCGGCACCCTTGTTCTTATTCAGGTCCTTCATGGCGTCCTTCATGGCATCCTGCATGTGTTTGCGGATGTCGCGCATCGCGTCGTCGAGTTGTGGAGCTGGATCGTTCGCGTCATTGCCGCCGAGTTGCATTTCGATGCGGCCGATATTTCCCTGGATGGCGTCCCGGACGCGGTCCGCGAGATCCTTGGGCACACCTTCGAGATTGAGATTGTCCAGCGGGAGCGGATCGATTCCAGCCATCTCTGCCGGGCGAGTGCCGAGCGTCACGTCGATACCGGCGGGCTTTCCCTTGTGGATGACATCCAGATGGACCTTCTCGCCGGGTTTGCGTCCGCCCACGAGTTTGGTGAGATCCAGGGATGAATTGACAGGTTGGTCAGCGACGCGGGTGATGATGTCGTTGACCGAGATTCCCGCCTTGGCGGCCGGACCGTCCGGCATGACGGAACCGACAACAATGCCCTCGTCGGCCTTGATGCCGAGGTGTTCGGCAAGCACATCGGGAATCGAGGAGGAAACCACGCCAAGATACGCCTTCTCCGTTTTGGCGGCGGGCATGGCTTCCACGGCGGGAGCGGTTTCGGTTTTCGACTCCACGGCGGGAGGCGGCGGGGCATCGTCCGCAGGGCCTTCGATGGCGTATGCCTGGCCTGACAACATGGCTGCGAGACCTGCGGTGAAGGTGATGAATGGATTCGTTTTCATATCTTTGGTGAGTTAGCGCGGAGGCTTGAGGAATTTGTCTGTGAAACGAAATCAATCGGTTTTTGCAGGAACAAGGATGTATTCCACGCGTGGTTGCTCGACCTCGCAGGTGCGGCCGTTGGCATCCTTGAAGGTGGAGCGTTCCATGTAAACGACCTTGAGGACACGCTGGGCTTGGTTGTTAGACCCCCAGATCACGCCTTGGTCGCTGGCTTCGCTGAGACCTCGGTTGTATCCTGCGGGAACAAAGGGGCTGTCGGCATATGTCGGGCCGGGAACCGGGGGGTGCGGGTGGTTGTCGGTTAGAACGGAATCCGGCTTGTGAGGAGGCACAAGCAGCGCGGCAAGGGCTCCGGTGAGCGCGACGGCCGCGGCGGCACCCCACCAGCCACGGTTGCGGCTCGGGGCCGCGGTTTCCTTGAGCGGGAATTCGACGATGTTGCCTTGTGCGGGGAAGCGGATGGCGCTGAGTTTGGATTCCAGCGCCGCGAACACGGCCGGTGGCAAGGCGGCAGGCGCAAAGTTTTGAAGCTGGCGCTCGAAGCTGAGTTCATGCGCGTCGAGAGCGGTCATGGTGTCCGAGACGCAGTCTTCGAGGCGCTCTAACAGCGATGCGTCAAGCGGAGCCGCACGCAGTTTCCGGAGCTCGGACTCAAGGGATGTTGGATCGTATGGCATGACTTTGATGGTGAGGATCAGAGGGACAGGTCGCCGCGGCGCCAGGCGCCACCGAGACTTTTCTTGAGGGCTTCAAGACCGTAGCGATACCGGGAGGCCGCCGTGTTTTGGGAAATGCCGAGAATTTCACCAATCTCTGAAAACGTGCGTTCTCCCCAGATTTTCATGATGATGACTTCGGAGAATTTTTCAGGCAGCTCCTTGAGTTTCCTCTCGAGCTGGGCGCGTGTCTCGTCATCCGAGGAATCGCTTTCGAACCATGGATCGAAGGTTTCCAGACTGGCTGCCACCTCTTCGATGCCCACAGTGTCCTCCCGGCGCTTCCTGCGGTCGTCCCGGCGGCTGAGGTCGATCGAGAGTCTGCGGATGGTGGTGTAAAGGTATGGCTGCCAGGCCTCGGTGCCGCCGACGAACTCATCGTTGCGGATTTTCTCGACGAGCTTGACGATGGCGTCCTGCAGCACGTCCTCCGCATCCTCGTGGGAGCGCGTCTGCTGGCGGGCGAAAAGCAGCAGTCTCGGGGCATGGGTTTCCAGCCACTCACGCCATTCTGTGGGTGCGGTCTTCACTTCCGGAACTACGGTCAAAGCGGGCATTTCGTTATCCTCGATCATGGAGCGGTGCACTGAAGAGGGTTTGTCTCGGATTTTGGCATGCTTTGGAAAAACGGATTTCGCCCGCCTTCGTCACCTAACAGAATCAGGTGCCGGTGGATTCCCGGATTTCCTTCTCGAGCTGGCGGCGTGTCCCGAGCAGGTGGTTGCCGAGCGGGTCGATGAGGAAGTATCCGGCAAGGGCGCGGCGGCCGAGCAGAAGCGGGCAGAGCATGTCCGCGCGGTTGGCGAGACTCACGAGGATGCTCCAGCGGAAACCGCCGCAAAGGGCCGCGGTGGTTTGGATGAAAATGCGTTTTCGGGCAATGCCGGTGGAGCTGCGGACGTGGCCGAAACGAGCGACGGGAGCCACGCAGGATATGGCCTGGCCGTTGTGGTTGTAGGTGGTGAAGCTGACGTTGGCTCCGTCAGGAAGAAGCGTGATGTTTTCCGCATGCAGGCTCGATCCACGGGCACCGCTGTCGGTTTTGGCGTTGAGGGGAAACGCGCCAAATTCCGGCAGGGCCAGCCATTCCCTGCGGCCGATGACGAGTCGCGCGGCATCCGGCGTCAGGCCCGGCAGGCCGAGCGCTCTTGCCAGATCACCAGCCGGGGCGTCGACGGGCTCGGGAACGGCTTTGTAAGTTCGGCGGCGCATGCGAATTCCGACGGTCACAGGCCGCCACTACAGGTTGAGGAGTGAGGCGGCCATGGCGCGGGCCTGTTCACCACCGCCACCCAGCATGCGGACCAGTTCCTGGATGCGGGTCTCGCCGCTGACTGGAAAGAGTCGCGAGCGGGTGCGGCCACCGGAGACCTCTTTTTCCACGACGAAGTGCAACGATGCCGTGGCGGCCACCTGCGGGAAGTGGGTGATGGCCACGACCTGGTGGCGGGTGCCGAGAGCCGCCATCTTGCGACCCACCGCGCGGGCGACTTCTCCACCGACGTTGGCGTCGATTTCATCGAACACCATGAGCGGCGTGTCATCCTGATCCGCGAGGGCGGATTTCACGGCGAGCATGACGCGGCTGATTTCCCCGGAGGATGCGATCTGGCGCAGCGGAAGCAGCGGTTCACCCGGGTTGGGGCCGAACTGGAACTCGATGGTCTCGAAGCCCTGCGGTCCGGGTTCTGTTAGCTGGACCAGCGGAGCTTCGAACGAGGATTGTTTGAAACCGAGGTCCTTGAGCTGGCTGGAAATCTCCTTGGCCAGTTTGGGTGCGGATTTGCGGCGAACGGTGGTGAGGGCCTTGCCGGCGGCATCGAGAGCGACACGACGGGCTGCGACTTCGCATTCGAGTGCTTCGAGTTTCTCGCCGCGGTTTTCGATGGTGTCCAGGCGGGCGGCGGCGGCATCGCGGCGGGCGAGGATGTCCGTCATCGTGGGTCCGTATTTCCGCTTGAGCGATTCCAGGAGGTTGACGCGTTCTTCGAGCGCGGCTGCCTCGGCTGGATCGATGTCGAGTTCGCCGGCATAGTCTGATAGATTGCCCTCAAGATCCTGGAGTTCCAGCACGGCGGTTTCCAGCGAGGAGGTGGAATCTCGGACCGAGGGATCGAGTTTTTCCAGGTCGCGGACAAGTCGCTGGAGTTCCGCGAGGCGCGAAAGGATGCCATCCTCGCCGCCGAGCGCCGAGGACGCGGCGGCGGCGGTTTCCAGCAGGCGGCTGGCATTGGTGGAGCGGCGCCAGCGGTCTTCCAGATCCTGTTCGTCGCCGGGTTTGATGGCGGCGGCATCGATCTCCTGGATCTGGTGCCGCAGCAGTTCGACCTCCTGTTCACTGGCGCTTTCCGCATGGCGGAGTTCCTCTAACATCACGGACGCGGCGCGCCACGCACGGTGGTTTTCGCGATAGGTCGCATGGGCCGCGTTCGCACCGCCATAAGCGTCGAGCATGGCGAGCTGGCGGTCTGTGGAGAGCAGCGACTGGTGGTCGTGCGGGCCGTGGAGGTCAACCAGGTGCTCACCGAGGCGCTTGAGCAGGGCCAGGGTGACGGGCGAGTCGTTGATGAACTGGCGGTTCAAGGTCTGACCGATCACGCGGCGGATGATGAGCTGGGTGTCATCGCAGGGATCGAGGCCGCCGTCCTGGAGGATGGCGTTGATTTCCCGGACATTGGCGAGTTCGAAGACGGCTTCGACCGAACACGAGTCCTCTCCTGTGCGGATGAGCGATTTGTCCGCGCGCTCGCCGAGCACGAGCTTGAGGGCGCCGACGATGACGGATTTGCCGGCACCGGTTTCCCCGGTGACTCCGATGAGACCCGGGCCGAGTTCCCAGACGAGTTCATCGACAAGGGCGAGATTGCGGATTTTGAGAAGGGTGAGCATTCGGTGATTGCCGCGCATTATGCAAGTTGCCCGGCCGGAATCAATGGCGAGGGGACGTTTCTCATGTTTTCATGGCGAATCGGGAAACCCTGCAGCGCGAACTCGCTTTGGATGGGCTCGAACCGACCGGTTACTTCGTCCGCACGGAACCGATCCCGAACTGGCATCCGGCCCGCACGGTTTTTCCGCCCGCAAAGTCGATTTCCAGCATTTTCTCGCTGTGGACGGGAGTGCCATTTTCATCGGTCAGATGGGCGATGATTTTCCGCGTGGCGACATCAATCACATCGCCGGTGGAAGGATAGGCGTTGCGTCCATCGATGCTGAAAGTGATCCAACCCGGTTCTTCGCGCACTTCGATGCTCGCGACCTGCTTCGGTGGTGTGGCGGTGGCATCGAAAACATGCATGCGGTGGTTGAACGCATCGCACACCCAGATTTCCTTTTCATCCGGCGTGAGTCCTATGCCGTGGCTCGGGCAGCCGTGACGCGAGACTTTTCCCTTCGAAAACCCCTGCACCTCGACGCGCGACAACACCTTGCCCGATTTCAAATCGCCGATCTCGAATCCTAACAGGTCATTCACGCACATGTATCCCAGCGTCTGGCTGCCGTTCACGGTGAAAGGGCGGATCTCCGCGCTGAATGGACCCACGCGGCGGACGATCTTGTGAGTAGTTGTGTCTGCAATCGCGAGTGTCGGCGAGTGCAGACCGGCGAGATACGCTTCATTGCCATCGGCTCCGTAGTTCGTGTTGTGCGCGCCGGGGTTCGGCTCCACGCGGGCCAGCACATCGCCGGTCGCCGCGTCGAGCACATGCCAGTGGTCGCGCTCGAAGCTTGGCTGATAGATGGTTTTCCCGTCGGGCGAGATGGCCATTCGGTCGCAACCGCCGTCGTATTTTTTCTCCCAAACGATGGCGTCGCTCGTGAGGTCGAAGGAAATCAGTTCCCCGATGGTGCTCACATACAGGCGCTGCAAGGGCGCGCTCGCGCAGATTCCTTTCACATTGTCCGGTTGGCCGTTTTCCGCGATACCGGCGGAGCGAATGCGCCGCACGAACTTGTGTCCGTCATCGATGTCGAACACGAGCACACCGTGGCCGCCATATTTCAACTCATTGCGGATGCCCGGCGTGGCGACATAGAGGTAATGATGCTCGCGCGGCTCATCGGCGGCGCGTGAAAAATGCGGGAGCCATACTGCCATCGCAATGAAGAAAGCGAAATGAAGATCGAACGACCGGCGAATCCTTGAGGAGTGCATGCGGGGGATGCTGACTGCCGGGCCGGGTGCGGTCAATCGAATGACGGGGGCGGATTTAACGCTTTGCCAGTCACAACAGGCCACATCATTCTGCATGCGTGATAGGTCTCCGCGTTCTCTTGACTGGCTTGGTCTTTACCGTCGCTGCGTTGGGTGAAATACGCATTGGCGTCTTTGTCGGTCTTGCCGACAATGCAACCCAAGGCATCGCGAAAATCCCGGTAAAAATCGGCGACGGCAACCGTCCTGACGCCAATCTCTATTGGGGCTGCACGGAAGGACTGAAGTCGTGGTTCAAGGCGAGTGCCAGCTGGAAGCCTGAGTCGGGGCCTTCGACCGGCGCTGACCCGCGTATACTCGAAACCCTGGTTTTCCATCACAAGACACGCGGTGCAGTGCTGGTGGCCGAAGCCTGGCGAGGTTCCAACTTGCGGGACTGCTATGTCGCATTTCAAGAAGCGGCGGTTTCCGGTCGTTACCAGTTGGTGGTTTTCATCGGCCACAATGTGTTGATGGACA
>CANBTO010000122.1 GCA_947372405.1 Verrucomicrobiaceae bacterium | reverse complement strand
GCTCATGTTTTTTTCCCTCAAAACCCGTCTGCGGGGCCTTCTCCGGTCGTGGTTTTTTTCCACGGCGGCTTGTGGGACACGCCCACACCCACGCAGTTCGTCCCCCACTGCCTGCACTTCGCCAGCCGTGGTGCCGTTGCAGTCGCTGCCGAAACCCGCACGTCAGCGAGACATGGTACTGGTGCTCTCGAAGCCATTGCCGACGCGCGGGACCTCATCCGCTGGCTGCGTCACAACGCGGACACCTTCAATCTGGATCCCGACCGGGTGGTCATAGGCGGTGCGGCTGGTGGTGCCCTGCTTGCCTTGCTCACCGCCATGCCGAAACCCAAGCAGATGCCACCAGTGGATGGTTTGGACTGCCGGCCGCAGGCATTGATCCTGTTCAGTGCGCTGGTGAATACCGCCACCAAAGGATCGGCGTCTGCCCGGTTCCCGGATGCCAGGACGGCGAAACGCATGAGTCCCAGCCAGTTGATGCGCCGCAAGCTGCCTCCCATGCTGTTTTTTCATGGGAAAACCGACCGGATCACGCCTTACGATGAAGTCGAGCGGTTCAGGCGTCGCTCGCGATGGCGTGGCAATGTCTGCGAACTCATCGATTTCGAACGATCGGATCACAGCTTCTTCAATTTCAATGTGAGCCACAAAAATTTCGAGCTCACCATTTCCGCGGCCGACCGGTTCCTGGTGGACCGCGGGATTCTCGCTCCGGATGTTTCCGCCGCGATCGCCTAGTGCTTTTTTTGCAGCAGCATTGCAAAGATCCAAGATTGCCTTGGCGGTTTTGCCGGATGGTCGTTGGCAGGCACGGTTACTGCTTGAACGAGATCTCTGCCAATCATCCTGTCTTGGCACGCTTCGAACCTGGGTTTCTGAAATTTCCCCATGAATCCTTTTTACCACGCTAGCTCGCCTGTTGTTCCTGGATCACTGCATCAACTGTCTCACGAGCACGACAACTGCGGCATGGGCGCAATTGCCCACCTGCATGGTAAGCGCAGCCATCAGGTGCTGGAATATGCCCTCTCCTCGGTCTGTTGCATGACGCACCGTGGCGCTGTGGACGCGGATATGAAGACCGGCGATGGCTCCGGTGTTCTGACTCAAATCCCCTATCCTCTTTTTACTAAGGAGGTAGAAAAACTCGGAGAAGTTATTGATAATGAAACATTGCTCGCGGTGGGCGTTTTCTTCTTTCCTGCCGATAAAGAAGACTCGGTCAGAAAAATCAAAGAGCTCGTTTCCAATGTATTAAACAAGCGTTCCATACGAAAGATCGGGTGGCGCAAAGTTCCTGTAAACATCGACGCGCTCGGTGAGATCGCCAAGGCGAGTTGCCCGGAGATCGAGCACCTGATCATGTCAAAACCCGCATTCATGGAACCTTTGGAATTCGAGCGAAAGCTCTACCTCTGTCGGCGTGAGATCGAACATTTGACGAAAGACATCCCTGGATTTTACATCCCCTCGTTTTCGAGTCGCCTCATTTCCTACAAGGCTCTGGCCATGCCAGCGGCGCTGCGGGCCTTCTACGAGGACTTTGAAGATCCTGACTACCAAGTCGCCATCGCGCTCTATCATCAGCGCTTTTCAACAAACACCTTTCCCGCATGGCCGCTAGGCCAACCATTCCGGATGATGTGCCACAACGGCGAGATCAACACCGTTGAGGGCAACCGGAACTGGATGACCTCCCGCGAGGAGTTCTTTGCCTCGCCGGTCTGGGGTGAGGATATCGGTCTTTTGAAAGACTTGATTCGCCACGGCGAATCCGACTCCGCGTCGTTGGATCACGCCCTGGAATTGTTGATCCTGTCAGGTCGCTCGCCAGAGCATGCGATGTGCATGCTGGTGCCGCCGTCGTATCGCAACGACGCCGACATCTCCGACGAGGTCAGGGCATTTTACCAATACATCCGGTCGTTCTCCGAGCCGTGGGATGGCCCGGCCGGCCTTGTATTCACAGATGGTGAAAAACTATGTGCATCATTGGATAGAAATGGCTTACGTCCTTCAAGATACAAAATCACCAAGGATGGGATTCTCTACATCGGCTCCGAGGCGGGCGCTGTGGTTTTCGACGACGCGAATGTGGTTCGCAAAGGTCGGCTTGGTCCCGGTCAGATGATTTCCGCCAACACCGCGACGGGCGAATTCAAATATGACAGGGAGATCAAGGAGGAGCTGGCCCAGCAGAAACCTTATGGCCGCTGGATTGACCAGAACCGGATCGAACTCCGGAAATTTGTTTCTCCTGCTGCGCATGTGCCTGAGGAGGATTTCACGTCGCTTGAGCTTTCACGCCAACAAGTGGCGCACGGAATATCCCAAGAGGAATTGGATATGGTCTTCCCCCCGATGATCAAGGGGGCCCAGGAAGCGGTTTTCTCCATGGGTGACGATATTCCTTTGGCAGTTCTCTCGACCCATCCGCGGCTCTTATTCACGTATTTCAAGCAGTTGTTCGCGCAGGTGACGAATCCGCCCATTGACCCGATCCGCGAGTGGGCGGTCATGTCGCTTGGGGCGGGACTTGGCCCCGAGCGCAATCTACTGGTCGAGACTCCGCTGCACTGCCACTCGGTGAGCTTGGATAGTGCGATCCTCTTCGAGCACGAGCTGGAGCGTATCAAATACTTGGACGAGCAAGGCTTTCCGTCCCGGATTCTGGATTGCACTTGGTCGGTCGACACGGGCTCCCAAGGTCTGAAGATGAGACTGGATGAACTTTGCAAAGAGTCCGAATCCGCTGTTCTGGACGGTTGCAATATTTTGATTCTCAGTGACCGGTCGACTTCTGCACAGCGTGTTCCCATTCCCACGCTGTTGATGATTGGAACGGTGCATCACCACCTGACCCGCATTCGCAAGAGGTTGCGAGCCTCGCTCGTGGTGGAGACAGGGGAGGTTCGGGACGTGCACCAAGTCGCATGTTGTTTTGGTTTCGGCGCCACGGCGATCTGCCCCTACCTAGGCTACGCAACCGTGCGCCAACTTTCTGCTCCGTCGGATACCACTCCGCAGAAGGCGATGGCGAACTATCGCAAGGCTCTTGAAAAAGGATTGCTCAAGATCATGTCCAAAATGGGCATTTCGGTCCTCAATTCCTTCCAAGGCGCGCAGACCTTCGAGGCCATCGGTATCGGCCGCGAAGTCGTGGACTTTGCATTCACCGGAGTCTGTTCGAAAATCGGCGGAATTGGGTTCAACGAGATTGCCGCGGAGTCCATCATCCGGCATCGCGCAGCATTTGAATCAATCGTTTCAAATGACCAACCACTCAACCTCGGTGATCCAGGTTACAACCGCTACCGCAAGACCGGGGAAAGGCATGTTTACACCACGGAGGTGATCAAGAATTTCCATACTTACGTAAAGTCAGGGCGCTCAGAAGATTACGATGACTATGTTCGTGTGTCATTGGAAACCAAACCAGTAGCGATCAAAGATCTGATCGAGTTTGTTCCCTCCCGGAGTGGTCCCATTCCCTTGGATGAAGTAGAGCCAATGGAGAGTATTCGGCGGCGATTCACGACAGCAGCGATGTCTTTGGGAGCCCTGTCTCCCGAGGCCCATGAGACGTTGGCCATTGCGATGAACCGGATTGGCGGAAAGTCGGATTCCGGCGAAGGCGGCGAGGATCCGGTGCGCTACAAACCCTACCCGAATGGCGATTCCGCACGATCCTACATCAAGCAGATCGCATCAGGCCGTTTTGGGGTTTCCGCCTATTACCTCGTCAACGCCAGCGAACTGGAAATCAAAATGGCTCAGGGAGCGAAGCCTGGCGAAGGCGGGCAACTTCCGGGCCACAAGGTCAACGCTCTGATTGCCCGACTGCGAAACACCCAACCGGGCGTCCAGCTCATTTCCCCCCCACCGCACCATGATATTTATTCGATCGAGGACCTGGCCCAACTCATTCACGACCTCAAGGAAGTGAATCCCCGCGCGCGGATCACCGTGAAACTGGTTGCCGAATCCGGAGTCGGCACGGTGGCCGCGGGTTGTGCCAAAGCTTCTGCAGACAACATTCTGATCTCCGGCCATGACGGAGGGACCGGAGCATCCCCCCTTTCCTCGACCAAACATGCCGGCGCGCCATGGGAACTCGGCCTTGCCGAAGCCCAGCAAACCCTGCTCATCAACAATCTTCGCGACCGTGTCACGCTCCGCACCGACGGCGGAATTCGCAACGGACGCGACGTGATCATCGCCGCCGCACTGGGAGCCGAGGAGTTCAATTTCGGCACTACTGCCATGATTGCGATGGGCTGCGTCTATGTTCGTAAGTGCCACCTGAACACGTGCCCGGTCGGCATCGCCACCACCGACCCGAAATTCCGCGCCAAATTCAAAGGCACGCCGGATATGGTCATCAACTACTTCGATGCGGTAGCCAGCGAGGCGCGCGAAATCATGGCCAGCCTCGGCATCCGTACACTATGCGAACTGATCGGACGTCCGGAGTTTCTGAAACAACGCCATGTCCCGGATCACCCGAAAGCCAATACGCTCGATTTCAGCGCCTTGCTTAAAGATGTGGTGCCGGAACTCAGCGCCCGCACAGGCAGGACAATTTCCCGCATCCGGACAAAAGAGCGCAACGACGGACTCGCAAAACCGGCGCTGGATCTACAAATCCTCGTAGACCTTGTAGCAACCGTTTCCGGCCGCCATTCCGCAATCCCTCCCGAATATGGTCCGGAATCGGTTTCGTCGGAGACCCTCGAGGCCATTCGTCTCCTTCCCGATCGTCAGCCGGTTTCGCTGAGTTACGATGTCGTCAACACCGATCGCAACATCGGCACCCGCCTGTCCGGACGCATTGCCGAAGTGCACGGCGACCGAGGACTTCCGGTTGGCAGCATTCGCCTCGCCTTGCGAGGAACGGCCGGCCAGTCGCTGGGATGCTTCCTGGTATCCGGCGTGAAACTCGAACTCACTGGCGAGGCCAACGACTACGTCGGCAAAGGCATGGCCGGTGGCGAGATCGTCATCAGGGTCTCGGAAACCGCCAGCTTCGAAGCGGCCACCAACACCATTTGCGGAAACACCTGCCTCTACGGTGCCACCGGCGGACGCTTTTTCGCCAACGGCCGCGCGGGCGAACGCTTTGCCGTTAGAAATTCCGGGGCCACTGCCGTCGTCGAAGGCACGGGCGATCACGGATGCGAATACATGACCAACGGCACCGTCGTCATTCTTGGAAAAACCGGCAAGAACTTCGGTGCGGGAATGTCCGGCGGCACCGCCTTCGTCTACGATGTCGACGGCAAGTTTTTCTCCCGGGTGAACTCGGAGATGGTCGTCGCCTTGCCGGTCAGGCGACCACGCGACATCGCCGCTGCGAAAGTCCTCATTGAAGAGCATCTGGCACAAACCGGCAGCCCTCAAGCCGCGAAACTTCTCGCGGATTGGGACGAAACCACCCTCAAGCTCGTCCGCGTCATCGCCAAGGAACACGCCGAACTCGAAGCCGCGGAGGAAAAACACGAAGCGGCATCGACTCCGGCAGCGGCGAAGTGATCTCACGCCCCGAGACCATGTCTTGATCTCAAGCCGACAACGGCTTGAATCGAGCCATGGCCATTCCCCTTACCGCATTCGCACTCATTCTGCTTTCGATGACTGGAATGGGTTTGGCGGCTCCCGATGCCTCCACTCTGGAAAACTCGGCCGTCATCCCGGTTCCCAAGCTTGAAAACGACAGCTACGACTGGTGGAAACGCCATGAGGAAGTCCTGCGCATCAAGGGCGCGGTCAACCCGGAGATCGTGCTGATCGGCGACTCGATCACCCACTTCTGGGCTGGCGAGCCGAAATCGAATCATGCGAATGGCCCACACGCGTGGGATTCGGCTTTTGGAAAATCACGGACACTGAATCTTGGTTTCGGCTGGGACCGCACCAAGAACGTGCTTTGGCGCATCGATCATGGCGAACTCGATGGCCTGAAGCCGGGACTGGTCGTCATCCACATCGGCACCAACAACACAAGCCAGACGAAGAACGCCCGCCAGAACACCGCTCCGGAGATCGCAGCCGGCGTGCTGGCGGTGTGCGAAGGCGTCCGCAAGAAGCTTCCCAACACGAAGATCGTTCTGATGGCGGTGTTTCCGCGGGAAGAGAAACCGGATCACCCTCGCAGAAAACTCATCGGGGAAACCAACCTTCTGTTAGCCGACATGGCCCGGGAGAAAGGCTTCGTGTTTCTGGACATCGGGCCGAAACTGCTGACACCAGACGGAATTCTAACCAAGGAACTGGCGCCGGATTTCTGCCACCCTACCGAAAAAGGCTATCAGATCTGGGCGGATGCCCTTCAGCCCTTCATTCAATCCACAACAAAACCATGATCAGCCGTTTTTTCGCCAATTTGGTCGTTCCTGCCGGTATCTTTCTGAGCGCAGTCGCTGCCGCAGTTCCTCAACGCGTCGCCATCCTTGGGGACAGCATCACCTATGCCGGCCGCTGGGCTACCCAGGTGGAATACTCGCTGAGAAGCACCCCTCGGTTCGCGGATGCCGAGATCGTCAACTTCGGCCTCAGCAGCGAGACCGTCTCCGGCCTTTCGGAGCCCGGGCATGCAGGCGGAAAGTTTCCTCGCCCATGCCTGCATGAGCGTCTTGAGCGGATACTCGAAGCCTTCAAGCCAACCCTGATTCTTGCTTGTTATGGCATGAACGATGGCATCTATCTTCCTCTCGATGAGGCGCGCATGAAGGCCTATCAGGACGGCTGTCTCAAACTGAAAACCGCCGGTGAAACCAGTGGCGCCACGGTCGTTTTCATCACTCCTCCCCTTTTCGATGCCGACCACCCTGAAAAGGACGGCAATCACTACGACGCAGTCCTGGATAGCTACAGCCAGTGGCTCGTGTCGCAGCGCTCCAGCGGCTGGAAAGTGATCGATATACGTCCCGATCTCAAACAAGCCGTAGCCGCGGAGAAACTCAAAAATCCCGCGTTCATCTACGCGAATGACAACGTCCATCCCGGAAACGAAGGCCATGATTTCATCGCCACCTCGGTCTGCAAGCAACTCTGGCCGATGCTTGAACTTCCAGGTTCCCCCCAGCTCGCCACTGGCGACCCGTTATCCATCCTCCTCAAGCGCAGCGGGATTCTCAAACACGCCTGGCTCACCCAGACCCGCCATACCCGCCCCGGTGTCCCAAAAGGAATGCCACTGGATGAAGCGAACCAACAGGCAGCGGAACTGATGGAGAAATACCGCTCCGCATCGCAGCCGAAGACTCCCGTTCAGGCCACCCCATGAAACATGTGGTCATCCATACGGACGGAGCCTGCAAGGGCAACCCCGGCCCCGGTGCTTATGGCGCGGTTCTCGTCAGTGGCAGACATCGCAAGGAGCTGTCCTCCGGCTACCGCCTGACTACTAACAACCGCATGGAACTTCGCGCCGCCATCGCCGCGCTGGAACTGCTGTCCGAACCCTGCGAGGTGGAACTCCACTCGGATTCGAAGTATCTCATCCAGGCCATCAACGAAAAGTGGATCGATGGCTGGCAGCGCCGCGGCTGGATCACCTCGGACAAGAAGCCTGTGAAAAACCAGGACCTCTGGCGGAAACTGATCACCGCGATGGACGGACACAAGATCCGCTGGCACTGGGTGAAGGGACACGCCGGGCATGCCGAAAACGAGCGCTGTGACGAACTCGCCAACATCGCGGTCGCCGGGAAGCACCTGCACGAAGACTCCGGATTCGAGCCGTCCGGTAGCTAACAGAAAACTTCAACGATGAGCGGGAAAACGCGGCGTGCCGTTAGATTAGGAGTGTTCGGCGACTTGCCGACCCGCTTCCTGGCGCACGCGCTGCAGGTGACGCCATGGTTTCTCGAACCGGTGCTCATTGCAGGCTGGACCCTGCTGTTCTTCGTCATTTCCGGACCGCAGCGGCGCGCGGTGGCGGGCAACCTCCGTGCGATGCATCCACAGTGGAGCGGGCCGCGCGCGGTTCTGGGGGCATGGCGCGTGTTCTGGAACTTCTCGCTCACCTTCGTGGACGCGCTGCGCTGCGAAACGGGAACGGGCGGCGTGGACTGGGTGGTCGAGGGACTGGCGCACATGGACGAACTCTCGGCCCGCACCGATGGCTGCGTCATTCTAACCGCCCACATGGGGAACTACGACATCGCCGCGCCGATGTTCGCCTCGCGTTTCAACCGCACGCTCTACACCGTCCGCGCGCCCGAACGCGAACCCGAGACCCAGAAGATCCGCGAACAGGAAATCCGCAGAAAAGAAGCCGCCTATCCGAACTTCAAATCCCTCTACAACCGCAGCGGCGACATGCTCGGCATCGAACTCGCGCGTTTGTTAGAGGAGGGCAACATCGTCGCCGTGCAGGGAGACCGCGTGATGTTCGATGTGTCACCGATGGACGTGGAGGTGGAAAGCGGGCTTCACATGCGCCTGCCGAAAGGCCCCTTGTTCCTGGCGAGGGCCACCGGCGCGCCCTGCTATCCGCTCTTCATCACGCGCGATGGCTGGCGGCGCTACCGGGTGACCGTCCACGCCCCGCTCCAGCTCCCGCCAAGACGCCGCGGCGATGACGATGAGGCCGCAAGGATCTGGGCCGCCGCGGTTTTCCAAACGGCGCGGAAACACTGGAACCAGTGGTTTGTCTTCGAGCAGGTGCTCTCCAGGAGTCCGCGTGTTTGACTCCGCCTCCGCCACCGAAAACGTGAGAAGCTCCGCCATTGTAACCGAAAGGCGCAATGTTCCCTTTGCTCCTTTGTCGAAATAGGCTAAAGGCAGAGCATGCAACTCAAGTCTTCATGTCTCGCCGCCGCTGTTTCCTGCCTCGTAGCCGGGGTCGCGATGGCAGTCCAGCCCGTCCCTGCCCCGTCCCCGCCGCGCCTGCCTCTCGGCACGGTCTTCCAGGGTGAATCGAAGTTCCAGGCCATCGTTGCCAAGGCGGAACGCGAGAACTGGCGGGCTCTTCCGCTCGGGGAACGCACCATCAAAGTCGCCCGCGAACTCGTCGGCACCCCCTACCTCAACTACACGCTCGAGGTGGACGACCACATCGAGTCTCCGGTCGCGAACCTCAAGCAGATGGACTGCTGGACCTATTACGAGAACTCCCTCGCGATCGCCCGCATGCTGCGCTACAAGCCCGGTCCCTACAAACCCGTGGACATGCTCCAGATGGTGGAAATCGAGCGCTACCGCAACGGCGTCTGCACCGGCAGCTACCTCAGCCGCATGCACCACCTGGAGGAGGTCTTCTACAACAACCAGCTCCGCGGCTACGCCACCAACATCACCCCCCGCCTGCCGGGTGCGGAAAGGATGCACCGCGAGATCCACGAAATGACCGTCCAGTGGAAGAACTACCGCTACCTCCGCTGCAATCCCTCGCTCATCGCGCCGATGGGCAGCGTCGAGTCACAGGTTTCCCGCCTTCCCGTCTATCAGGTGCCCAAGTCCAAGGTGCGCGCCGTCGAAAACTACCTCCAGAACGGTGACATCTGCGCCATCACCTCCAATGACAAAAGCGGCTACACCTCCCACGTCGGCATGATCGTCCGCCTCAACAACCGCGCCTACTTCACCCACGCCACCTCGGATCGCGACAAGGGCCGCATGGTCATCATCGACCGACCCATCACCGATTACCTCAACGATTCGCCGAAACACTCCGGCATCGTCATCTGCCGCCCCAACGACCTCCCCCCTTCCCCGCTCTGGCAGAAGACCGTCGCCGGCAGGTGAATGCGGACGCCGGAAACCCAACTTCCCGGCCTTTGCCGTTGGAAAACCAATGTCATGTGCGCCGCATGTGAAAAAACCCGGAACGGCGACTTCGAAGGTCTGGACGAAATCATCGCGAATGAAAAGCAGCACACTTATCTATGCCGCTGCACCCGCTGCGGAGCTTTGTGGATGGGGCATGCGTTCACTCCCCAACTCTTCATCGAAGTGAACACCAAAGAAGCGGAAGATGCTTTTCCCGGGTTCCCGGCGGGAATGTCATGAGAAAGCTCTTGTTGATGCAATCTAGCGGCAGAATCCGACAAACTTCATTTTCCCCGTGGAGCCGAGATGCCAGAGGAAATAGAGATCATAGCCGACATTCATCCGCTGCTGTTTTTCTTCCGGAAGACATGCGAAGTCAGGACTGTGTTGGCCAGTATCAGCATCAATGGCCACGTAGCCATCCTCAAGCAGATGAACGCTAGGTCCTTCATGTTGATATTTTTCGAACCGGGTGACTCCCATGTTGTGGATTTTGTGGGTGGACTCTTTCGTGAATTGCACAAGCTTCTCGCCAGGTGCCTTGTCGAACCGGACTTCCGTGAAACCGTTCCGGGTCTTGCGATACATGCAGCAATGCCAGAACCTGCGTTCGCCACCCTCAATGCACAATAGCGTGGATTTGGAATTCCAATGCACGTAATAATCAAATAGCGGGTCGATCTCTTCCTCCACCTTGTGAACGATACCGTGGGTTTGGCATCCTAGAAACTCATAAAGCATGACTGAGCTGAAGTCGTCGTCGCTGTGGGTCATGTCCAAATCCCTCGTTCTCACGAGACGGATGTTGGATTTGGAACGAAGACTCCGAACGTCGATAATGAAATGTTCGAAATGATCACGAACACCATCCGCAGTGCAAAAGACCGTGTAATCATGATTTGGCGAGGTCGATCCAACGACCTTTTCACCTGAAAGTTTTTGGGCATTGAGATGCCCCGCCATGGCGAGCGCGAAAAAAATCAACGAGATGGCGCTTGCGAAAGGGATTTTCATCAGGGTCGGAGGGTTGGGCTGAGCTATATGAAACCCGACCCGGAATTACGGATTCCGGCGATTCCGTTCATCATGGATTTTTAGCTGGCCATTCCGGCGGACCAAGTCTTAAAAAACCGAATCCTTGGAAAAGCGATGTATCACGGCAGGTCACATTGCCATGACGATGCTTCTGTAGCGTCGGTCTGTGGCCGTCGCTGGCTTTCCTCCTTGCAGCTTGCGAACCCTCCCGCCGGGGCCGCCCGGTTTCCTCACACCGGCCTGAAGACCGTGACGGCCTC
>CANBTO010000121.1 GCA_947372405.1 Verrucomicrobiaceae bacterium | reverse complement strand
GGTCACCGTGCTTTTCCACCCGTTCCGCAAGCTCTGGGTTCTCGAACATTCACCAAAGTTAACATGGCCGCCAATTCTCGGCTATTTCACGCTATAATCTGTCCGGTTTTGCTCCGGCAACAAATCCGGTTTTGCTCCGTCGCCCACACTTGCGATGAATCTGCTTGGCAAAAAAGGTCGACCACATAACGTGAGAGGGTTCAATCGAAATCCAATTTTTACTCAGACCACAGCCCCCTATTGCCATGAAAACACTACAACATGAATATTCAATATGCGCCACCTTGCTTTTGTCAGCGATGGTGCTGTTTTTTTCATCCCCAGCCCATGCCCGATATAGCTGGGCGCAGAGCTACGGGGCAGAGAGCCGTTATCCTGACGGCACGCTCACCCCACCCGACGAAGCGTTCTACGGGTCCGGTGTGGATTATCCCACGGGCATCGCAAAAATGCCAGACGGCGGCGTGGTTGTCGCAGGGCGGCTAGATCTTCCAGAGTTGGGTAGCAGCAATATTAATTACAGCGCTGCGGCCGGAGCAATCGTGCGTTATGGGCAGGACGGCACCATCCGCTGGCAAATGCTGCTGAAGCAAAGCAACGGGGACATCAGCCATGTGAACGCTATCAAAACCGATGCGCAGGGGAACATCTATATTTGCGGCAATAAGGGTATCGGTGCCGGAGGCATACCATCCGTGGCGAAACTCAGCCCCAGCGGCACGATTCTCTGGCAGAATGGAATCAATGGCGCCGCGTGGACTCAACCCGATCCGAACCCCGCCATCGTCACCGGCCTCCACGAGTTCGCATCCATGGGTATCACAGCGGACGGTGGCGTGGTGGTCGTCTCGGATGTTTATGAACCGGGCAACACTCACTCGGTCCCGGCTGTGGTGAAATTCAATGGTGACGGCACGTTTGGCTTTCTTAGTGTGCTCGAAGTATCGGTCCAATACCTCAATGCAGTGTCAGTCTGCCAGTCCTTTGACGGGAAGTCATATGTGGTGATCATCCCCTACAACGGCGTCACCATTTTGAAGCTGGGTTTGGCCGGAAATATCATTTCGCAGGTCAACTATCCCCCGGACGTTGCGACCGAGTTTCCGGTAGAGATCATCGCTACACCCGACAATGGCTATGCCACCATTAGCGCGGTTAGCGCTGCATTCAGCGTCTACAATGGGGGGGTGCTCATCCGCAAAATCAACAGCAAGCTCAATGATGTGTTTGAGACGGCGATTGTCAGGATAAACAGCAACGGTCAGGGCTCGTTCACCCCGCATAGTTTGTCGCTTACCAATGACGGAGGTTATCTGGTTGGCGGCTTTGAGGGCATCGCAGCTTTGATGCGGATCAATTCGAGCGGCGTGCTGGCTTCGGTCAGCTCGCTGGGAGGTCCCAGTGAAGATGCCGCCAAGGGTTGCCATGCGGTCCAACTCGACGATGGAGGCTATGCATTCGCCGCCTCGACCAGGAGCTACACCGGGCAGGACTATAACAAGCCGGACTGGTGGGTTGTGAAAACGGATGCCAAACGGCATGTCGCAGGCTTTACCGGCACACAGATCGAGCATTCGATCGATCCCAATGTCGGCGACGGCGGTTACCCGCCTTTCGTGCAGAGTAGTTCTCTCAGGCCCGGCGCGGCTAGCACCGCATTCTCGCGCATCTCGCCCAATGCCGTAATAGCGATTGACACTAACAACCCAGGCCTTGGCTCCACGCTCAAATGGGTCATGAACAATCTCGCCACGAAAGCACCACCCAACGCACCTCTGATCCTGATCCAAGCGCGTCAATTGCCACCCGAGATCGTGGTCGAGCAACCTACGGGAACCAATCTTGTTGACGGAGTGGCGCTCATCGATTTCAAGAGTGTCGCAGTCGGAGCCACGGGATTGGAGAAAACCTTCACTATCAGGAATACCGGCAAAGGCGACCTCACCGGACTTGCTGTCACAAAAAATGGTTCTCAAGCCAAAGACTTCATCCTGACGGGACCGGTGAAAACTTCACTCGCTGGTATGGCTCACATAACGTCAACGCCAACAACAACAACATTCAAGGTGAAATTCAAACCCACTGTCTTATCTCCAGCCGGAATGTTCAGCACCGCCACCATCCACATCCACAGCAACGACCCGAATGAAAGCCCTTTTGACATCAAACTGAAAGCCAAGGGTGTGGCTCCGTGAGCCCTGTCCGGCCTCTTGGGACGGCTTTGCCTTCAGCGCCAGGCCGGTGTGGCGTTGGCGCGGACTTGTGCAGGCGTCATGAAAACGCTTGGCAAAAAGAGCCGGCTGCCTAGCATGGCACGCTGTTATCCAAGCATATTTGCCACAATAGACCCCAGCCCCATATTGCCATGAAAACAACACTACATGCATGTTCGATCCGACCCACCTTGCTTTTATCGGCGGTGGCGCTGTTTTTTTCCTCCCCGGCCCATGCCCGCTTTTCATGGGCGCAGAGCTACGGGGCCTCGAGTTTCTATTCAAACGGCACACCGTCCCCTGACGACCGGTATTATGGTTCAGGTTACGACATCCCCAGGGGAATTGCGAAAATGCCGGATGGTGGTTTTGTGGTGGCCGGCCAGATTGACCTGCCGGAGCTGTTGAGTGGTCATACGGGTTCCAACTCGTGTGGAACGATCGTGCGCTACCGGCAGGACGGCTCGATCGCATGGCAGCGCATGTTGCGGCAGAACAATGATGTCACGGACATGTATGGTTTGCATTTGGGCTACAGCCACATCAATGCGATCCAGACGGACGCGCAGGGTAACATCTACATCTGTGGTTTCAAAGGGGTGCCGGACACCACCGGGGGCACGCCGTCTGTGGCGAAGCTGGACCCGAGCGGCCGGATCCTCTGGCAAAACGGAATCAACAGCGCCTCGTGGCCACAGCCGACGCCACTGCCTGCAATCGAGACGGGTTTGACTGAGTTCATGACGATGGGAGTGACGGCGGATGGCGGCGTCATCGTGCCGTCTTCCGTTGGCAAACCCGGAGGCGGATACTCCATCCCTGCTGTGGTGAAGTTCAATGGTGATGGCTCGGTCGGCTTCCTCAGCGCTCTGGACGAGGTGGGGGTGCAATACCAGGGTGCTTCCGCGATCTGCCAGTCATACGATGGCCAGTCCTATGTGGTGATGATTCCCCAAAACGGAGTTACGTTTGTGAAACTCGGGCTGGCAGGAAACATCCTCGCGCAGGTCAGCTATCCGAATGACTACGCGAACGAGAATCCAATGCGGATCATTGCGACGCCGGACAACAACTTCGTTGCCCTCAGCCAGGTGAGTGATGACATCGCGCCCGTCACTTACGACGCAGGGGTGGTCATCCGGAAAATCGACCAGAAACTGCACGACAAGTTCGAGAACGTGATCCGCAGGCAGAACCGCTTCGGTGGTGGGGCTTTCACAGGCTATAGCCTGGCGCTCACCAACGACGGAGGATACCTCGTCGGCGGTTATGAATCCACCGCGCAGAATGTCGCGCTGATGCGCATCGATTCCAAGGGTGCTTTGGTTTCGGTGAGCCTGCTCGGAGGTCCCAACTACGATGCGTTCGACGGTTGCCACGCCATCCAACTGGACGACGGCGGATATGCATTCGCGGCAAGCACCCTGAGTTATGTCGGCAGTGGACCGGCCAAGCCCGACTGGTGGGTCGTGAAGACCAATGCGCAGCGTCACGTGCTGGGCTTTGCTGACACGCAGATGGAGCGTTCAATCGATCCAACCAGCAGCACCGGTGACGCTGATCCCGCGTTCACGCAGAAGAATGGAACCCGCACCGGAGCGACCACCACCACCTACACGCACATCTCTCCCGATGCAGTCCACCCGATCGATACCCTGAACACAATTTTCGGTTCCAAACGTGTATGGATCGGCACAAACCTCGCCACGAAAACGCCGCCAAATGCGCCCTACATCCTGATCCAAGCCTACAAGCTGCCGCCCGAGATCGTGGTCGAACAGCCACTGGGAACCAGCCTCGCGGATGCAGGTCCGGCTATCAATTTCGACGCAAATCCAGATCATTGGGTGAAAACCTTCACGGTCAGGAACACCGGCAAAGGAAACCTGACCGGCCTTGCGATTTTGAAAGACGGTCCGCAAGCCAAGGAATTCATTGTGATTCCCATGCCGTATTCTTCTCTGGCACCAACCAAGTCCACCACCTTCAGAGTGAAATTCAAGCCGCTCGCCACGGGGAAACGCGCTGCCGCCATCCACATCAAGAGCAACGATGGAAACGAAGGCTCATTTGACATCAAACTGACAGGAATCGGCGTGGCACCTTGATGTCATGAAGTGCCTGTGAATCCGTATCCACCTCATCATCCATGCCTCAAATCAAATGAAAAAGCCGCGTCTTCCAGGGTGCCTCTCGTTAGTAGTAGTTTTGTTGTCCAGCGCAATGCTCATCCTCAAGGCGCAGGCCGGCTATTCCTGGGCACAGAGCTACGGCGCGGAGAGCCGTAATTCTGACGGCTCTCCGGCCACTGACAATGGTTTGTATGGTTCGGGCCACGATGTGCCAACGGGGATCTCGAAAATGCCCGATGGCGGATTTGTCGTGGCCGGCCAAATCGATTTGCCGGAGCTCTTGAGCGGTGATACGGGTTCCAATTCGTGCGGCACGATCGTGCGTTATGGTCCTCAGGGAACCATCATTTGGCAGCGAATGCTGCGGCAGAACAACGATTGGACGGATGGAAGCGGCTTCCATCCCGGCGTCAGCCACATCAATGCGGTCAAGACGGACGCGCAGGGAAACGTCTATGTATGTGGCATCAAGCTGATGAATGGCGATCAAATGCCGGCCGTGGCGAAGCTAAGTCCGAGCGGCCGAATCCTCTGGCAAAATGGAATCTTCAGGGCCTCGTGGACGCAGCCGGACCACCAGCCTGCCATCGCAACGGGCGTGGGTGAATTTGGAACCATTGGATTGACGGCTGACGGGGGCGTCGTAGTGGCATCATCGGTATTTGAACCCGGCAACGCTCACAGTGTGCCTGTGGTGGTGAAGTTCAACGGCGACGGCACGGTCGGTTTTCTCACCGCGCTTGAGGTGCCGGTCCAATACCTGGGTGCGGTGTCGGTTTGCCAGTCCTACGATGGAAAGAGCTACGTGGTGATCATTCCCTACAACGGAACCAGCGTGGTGAAACTCGGCGCGGGCGGTAACATCGTCTCGCAAATCAACTATCCGGATGATTATTCCCCCATCCAGGTCATCGCAACGCCTGACAACGGCTACGCCATCCTCAACCGGATTGGGAATAGCGTAGGGGTTCCTCCGGCTGGTCTGGTCATACGAAAAATCAACAGCAACCTGAACGATAAATTCGGGACCAAGATTAGCAGGCAAGCCCTATTTGGTGGTGGATGTTTCAACTGCTACAGCTTGTCGCTGACGAATGATGGCGGGTATCTGGTCGGCGGCTATGATTCCATCGGACAGGATGCCGCCTTGATGCGGATCAAGGCCAGCGGCGCGTTGGCTTCGGTAAGTCTGCTCGGCGGCCCGAATGCTGATGGAAGCGAATGCTGTCATGCGATTCAACTCAACGACGGTGGATACGCGTTCGCCGCATCCACACTCAGTTATGTTGGCAGTTGCCCGTTCAAGCCGGACTGGTGGGTTGTGAAAGCAAATGCCAGCCGCCGTGTGTCCGGCTTCGCCGGAAAACAGTTCGATCATTCGATTGATCCGAACACCGGAGACCCAGTGGGTGATCCTCCGTTCATCCAGACGAACGTGACCGGGGCCGGGTCTCCCAGCACCGCCTTCACGTTCATCTCGCACGATGCCGTCCGCCCGATTGCCGCAAACTCCATCGCCGGCTCCAAAGTCATGTGGGTGGGGAGAAATCCGGCTGCGGAAAGCCCGCCCAATGCCCCCTATGTCCTGATCCAGGCACTCAATTTACCGCCAGAGATCGTGGTCGAACAGCCGATTGGAACCGGCCTCGTCGATGGTGGCGTGCCCATCGATTTTGAAAAGGTTGCTGTGGGAACGACGGGTTTGGCGAAACTCTTTACTATCAAGAATGTGGGGAAAGGCGAACTCACCGGACTGGCAATCACGAAAAGCGGCACTCAAGCCAAAGACTTCATCGTGACCGGGCCGGTGAAAACATCGCTCGCAGGCGGAGCTTACACGACCTTCAAGGTGAAATTCAAACCCTCTGCCGTGTCTCCAACAGGAATGTTCAGCACCGCCACCATCCACATCAAGAGTAACGACTCGAATGAAAACCCGTTTGATATCAAACTGAAGGCAAAGGGCGTGGCGCCTTGAGCCCAGGTTCGCTTCTTGTGAAGAACATGCCTTCAGCGCCAGGCCGGGGTGCCGTTGCCATTGCCGCGGAGTTGTTTGAGACCGGTGCCGTCGGCATTGATGATATAAATTTGATTGGTTGCCGCGGTGCCCTGCTGTAGCGGTCCGACGATGCTGTTGGCTTGTAACGCGAGATCGAAGACAAGCCGTTTGCCGTCAGGCGACCAATCCACCGTGGTGATATAAGTTCCCTGCTTGAAGCTCCGCACCTGCTTGTCAACTCCAGTCGTCAGGTTCAGGATCCTGAGGGACTGGATGTCCGGATCCGGAGTCAAGGATGTTAGGAGAGAGTGGGACTGGAAAGAACGCACGTAAACCAACTTGGTGCCATTGCTGGAGAATTTCGGCTGATAGTCGTGTTCGGTCCAGAAAACCCCGGTCTGGATGTTGGAATCGGCGCGAGGAAACGTCACCTGCCGGGCGCGGCCCAGTTGCACGGCGGAAAGCACGGGCGGGATCAGGTAGATTGCCGTCGTTTCTCCCGGGCCGCCACCTGACAAGAATGGAGCGCTGGATTCGAGCGGGGCGGCGAGGATGGTCTGGGTAGGAGACCAGTCTACGCCCTCACCGCCGTGGTGCCTACCATCGCGGGTCTTGTCCACGTGGACCAGAATAGAGTTGGCGACTCCAGTCAGGGAGTGGATTTCCAGAACCGGCACCTCGACGACACCGCCACCTTCGCCCACGCTGCTGGGCCCTCCTGTCTGCGTGATGGAAAAAATCGCCATCGATCTCCCGTTGTTGGAGAAGGCCTTGTACCATGGAAATGTGTAGCTGAAGGATTGGGTCTTCGGGTCCAGAATATCGGTGAAGTCCGTGAGCTTGGAGATCGCGCCGGTGGCTCTCGAGATGCCATACACGTTCCATGTGTGCGTAGGGACTTTCGCGGGCTGGAACGCCGTCACGGCAAGCACCGCGCCATCCTTGGACCAAGTGGGAAAGCCGACCTGGTTCAGAGGAAAGTTGATCGTGGTGTCGCCATTGCCGTTGGGCTGCATTTCGTGAAGTTTGAGAACCCCGTTATTGCCCTGACGGGTGTAGGTGACTTGTCCCGAAGCTGAACCAAGACCTGTCAGCAACAGGACTGCGGCACCAAGGCCGGGCATGGAGAGGAAATTGATTTTCATATGCGGATGGATGGTTGCGGGATTCCAGAAGACGGGCCAAAGTCCGATCTTGTGCATCAGTCAAGATGAAGCGATAGGCAAGCAGCAGCCTCAAGTCAAGTTTCCGCTCATCGACCAAGCTCCCCGTTTATCCTTGCAAGGGGCGCATCCACGGCAAGAATCCGCGCCCCGCGCCGCGGTTCCACCCCATGAGCGAAAGCAATCCCACCATCGAAAACGCGTCCTTCGAACAAATCGGCGAAGTGCTGCGTTCCCACCATTCATTCATCCTGCTCAGCCACTTCCGCCCGGATGGTGATGCGATCGGCTCCCAGCTCGCGCTGGGTTTCTCGCTCATGGCCATGGGCAAATCCGTGCGACTCGTCAACGAGGACGGCCTGCCGGAAAACCTCGCGTTTCTTCCCGGCTCGGATCGCATCGAGTCGCCGCCCGCCGATCCGCTGGACGTGGAGGTGGCCATCGCGCTGGATACCGCGACCAAGCCCCGCCTCGGCGATGCGGCCCTGCACGCCGCCTCCAAGGCGCGGATCTGGCTCAACATCGACCACCACGTTTCCAATCCGAAATACGGCGATCTCAACCTGATCGACTCGACCAGCCCGGCCACCGGCCAGATCCTTTACGATCTGATCACCAAGCTCGACCTGCCGATGCCCGCAGAGACGCGGGATTCGATCTACGTCGCCGTTTCCACGGACACCGGCTCGTTCCAATATCCGTCCACTACGGCCAAGACTTATGAAATGGCGGCCGATCTCACACGCCGCGGATTGAATGTGGGCGAGATCAATTCGAAAACCTACGACGACCATCCCTATCGCCGCCTTGAGTTGATGCGCGCCCTGCTCAACACACTTGAACGCTCGCCGGACGGCGTGCTCGCCCATTGGGAACTGCTGGACCAGACACGCATCGATCTCGCGCTCCGTCCCGAGGACAGCGAAGGTCTCATCGATGTCATCCGCGCCATCCGCGGCGTGCAGCTCGCCGTGTTCTTCGAAGAACTTCCCGACGGCAAAATCCGTGTTTCCATGCGTTCGAAGGACCGCCAGCTCGACGTCTGCATGATCGCCCTGGAATTCGGTGGCGGTGGACATGCGCTGGCAGCGGGCATCCGGATGCCGGGCCCGCTCTCGGAGGCGAAGGCCCGCGTGCTCGGAGCCATCCGCAAGCGCATCGAGGAAGTGGCGGCGGTGCCCGGTGATCTGTGATTTAAGGAAACCGCGATGACGGAGCGCTGCAGCTTTTGTCCCTCAACTCTCAACCTTCAACTATCAACTCTCCAGTGAACCCCAATCCTTTGGACCAAAACGGCCCCAGCGGCGTGCTGCTCATCGACAAGGCCCCGGACATGACCTCCCACGACGTGGTGGCCATCGCCCGCCGCGCGCTCAACACCAAGAAGATCGGCCACTGCGGCACGCTCGATCCAATGGCCACCGGCCTGCTGATGCTGGTAATCGGCCGCGCGACGAAGATCCAGGACCTGCTGATGAGCGAGGACAAGGAATACGTCGGCACGCTCACGCTCGGCTCCTCCACCAGCACGCAGGACCGCCAAGGCGAGGTACTGGAAAGCAAACCCGTGCCTGAGTTTTCTGAAGAGCGCATCCATCAGGCGTTCGATGCCTTCACCGGCGAGTTCGAGCAATTGCCGCCGATGGTCTCCGCCATCAAGAAGGACGGCGTGCCACTCTACAAACTGGCGCGCAAGGGCCAGGTCGTCGAACGCGAGCTGCGTCCTGTTAGAGTGACCGGCTGGAAGGTGACGCGCATCGAACTGCCGGAAGTGGATTTCATCGTGAACTGCTCGAAGGGTTTTTATGTGAGAACCTACGCCCATGACATCGGGGAAAACCTCGGCTGTCACGGCCATCTCAGCGCGCTGCGCCGCACCCGATCCGGCAAGTTCACGCTCGACCGCGCCGTGACCGTCGCTGACTTGAAGACCTCGCCGCGTGAAGACCTGCTCAAGGCCATGGTTTCCCTCGCGGAGATCTCGTTGATGCGCGGGGCGTGAGTTGGGTTGCACTCCGGCAACCCGGTGCTGGCCGATACTCTCAGTGGTGTGCCGCCTGCTCCACCTGCTCGCGGGTGAGGCCCCATTGCTGGAGCTGGGGGTCGGCGATATCCGCGGCTGCCATGCGTCCTTCCTTTCCGAGGCGCTGTAAAGTTGCAAGCCGCGCTTCCGGCGTGGACATCTGGGTGAGGGCTTTGCCGAACAGGGCTATAGGGTTGTTCAAGCTGTTGATCATCATCACGTCGCCGAGGAAACGATCGCGGCTGGCGGTGTCGCGCATGGCCTGCGCGATGGGGTGGATGTCGGTATAACCGGGATCCGGATAGGAAAATGTGAGCGAGCGAATCATCTCCTCGCGTGGAGCGCCGGGTTGATTGAGTTTATCCGCCGCCCAAGCGGAGGAGGCGCCGGGGACGCCCTGTTTTTCGATGCCCCAAAGCAACCCGCAAAAGTCCTCGGTGGAGGCGAGCCGTGGATTCTTGGAAAACCATGCGAAGGCGGCATCCGCATTCCTCTCGGCCCAGGTGGAGAGGAAGCTTGATGGAAACACAGGAGGGCTGAACCCGGTTTGTTTCTTGCTGAGGCTTGTGACGCCGTCGGCTGCCAGTTGAAAGTCGAAATCCAACGCAAAGTTCACCTCCACGGCCATCGTGCTTCCATCAAACGGCAGTTTTCCGAGTAGATCGATGAAGGATGCGGCATCTTTTGAGCTGGCTATCTTGATCATTCCAAACGGGACGTAGGAGGTGAAAGCGGGATCCCGGGCAGCCATGTTCAAATGCAAGGCGAGCGCACGGTCCGGATCCTTGCCCACGAGCTGATCAAGGAGTGCTGAAGCCACATAGTTGCGGTTGGCAGCGACCTCGATTTGCTGGCACCACGCCCATGCTCCATCAAAATCCTCCTTCGCCCAGATTGTGAGGATCTCGCGCATCATGGCCAAGGTTTGCGCGGACAGGCCAAGCGGGCCGGATTGGGCAAGCATCGCGTTGATGGCGGCGGCGCGGTCTGTGGGGGCGAGCGTTTGCGCGAAGGATTCCATTTCCTCCGCGCTGAGCCTGGGGAGTTGCTCGGCGAAGCTGCGGAACCTGGTATCATTCGGAGTCGTCACAGGCCGGGCCATGTGTTTATGGGCGGCGGCGGAGTTGGCGATGTTCGCGGGTGTGACGCTGCCGGAAACGAGCCAGCCGACAACAAGACCAGCCAAGAAGAAGAGAAAAGCCCGGAGTGCTTTCATTCAGCCCGGAGAATGGCCGGATACAGCGGCCAAGTCAATGTCCGCAGGAATGATTGCGCCACCATGAAAACCGGAATGGGTTGGAACACGAGTAAACGTAGGCAACAGAAGATAAGTGTTTCAGGACGCAACGGATATGTTTTGATCCCCATCCGCCGGATGCGTCCTCATGTGATCATGGATGCTCATCGACATTCCCCGCCATTTTCGCTGAAGTGCCGATCATGGATTTGATTCAATCCGATCAATGGTCCGGACGCTGGTGGTTTGCCTTAGTGATCGTCGTCCTCTGCTGGGTGCTGGCCATGCTCAGCGTCCTGAGTTGGCTGAT